>NZ_SSOE01000025.1:0-113643 GCF_029871175.1 Pseudomonas sp. BN607 | reverse complement strand
TCAAACGAGTGGTCGACTACAACGTCAAGGTTCGCGTCAAGGCGGACAACTCCGGCGTCGACCTTGCTAACGTCAAGATGTCCATGAACCCCTTCTGCGAAATCGCCGTGGAAGAAGCCGTACGCCTGAAGGAAAAAGGCGTTGCGACCGAGATCGTCGTCGTTTCCGTCGGCCCGACCACTGCCCAGGAGCAACTGCGTACCGCCCTGGCCCTGGGTGCCGACCGTGCCATCCTGGTCGAAGCCGCTGACGAACTGAACTCCCTGGCCGTGGCCAAGGCGCTGAAGGCCGTTGTCGACAAGGAGCAGCCGCAGCTGGTCATCCTCGGCAAGCAGGCCATCGACAGTGACAACAACCAGACCGGCCAGATGCTGGCCGCGCTCACCGGCTTCGCTCAGGGCACCTTCGCCTCCAAGGTTGAAGTGGCTGGCGACAAGCTGAATGTCACCCGTGAAATCGACGGCGGCCTGCAGACCGTTGCACTGAACCTGCCAGCCATCGTTACCACCGACTTGCGCCTGAACGAGCCACGCTACGCGTCGCTGCCGAACATCATGAAGGCCAAGAAGAAGCCGCTGGAGACCGTCAAGCCTGACGATCTGGGCGTTTCCCTCGCCTCCACCAACAAGACCTTGAAAGTCGAAGCCCCGGCCGCCCGCAGTGCAGGTATCAAGGTCAGGTCGGTGGCCGAATTGGTTGAAAAGCTGAAAAACGAAGCGAAGGTGATCTGATGAGCATTCTGGTAGTTGCTGAACACGACAATCACTCCCTCGCTGGCCCGACCCTGCACACCCTGGCCGCCGCTCGCCAGATCGGCGCTGACATCGTGGTGCTCGTAGCCGGACACGACGTGGCCGGTGTGGCATTCGCCGCCGCGCAGTGCCCTGGCGTGAGCAAAGTGCTGCTGGCAGACGATGCCGCCTACGCCCATCAGCTTCCGGAAAACGTGGCGCCCTTGGTGGCCAACCTGGGCCGCGACTTCAGCCATGTGCTGGCGTCGGCCACCAGCAACGGCAAGAACCTCCTGCCACGGGTAGCTGCGCTGCTGGATGTCGACCAGATCTCAGAGATCATTTCGGTCGAGTCCGCGGACACCTTCAAGCGTCCAATCTACGCCGGTAACGCCATTGCCACCGTCCAATCCAGCGCTGCGGTAAAAGTCATCACCGTGCGCTCCACCGGTTTTGACGCCGTGCCGGCAGAAGGCGGCGGCGCGCCAATCGAGGCACTGGCCGGTGCTGCAGATGCAGGTCTGTCGGCATTTGTCTGCGAAGCGTTGGCCAAGTCCGACCGCCCCGAACTGACCGCCGCCAAGATCGTGGTATCCGGCGGCCGTGGCATGGGCAACGGTGACAACTTCAGCCACCTGTATAGCCTGGCCGACAAGCTCGGTGCTGCGGTTGGTGCTTCGCGCGCGGCGGTAGACGCAGGGTTCGTGCCCAACGACATGCAGGTCGGTCAGACTGGCAAGATCGTCGCGCCGCAGTTGTACATCGCCGTGGGTATCTCCGGCGCTATTCAGCACCTGGCCGGCATGAAGGACGCCAAGGTCATTGTCGCGATCAACAAGGATGAAGAAGCACCTATCTTCCAGGTAGCTGATTACGGTTTGGTCGGCGACCTGTTCGAGATCGTACCGGAACTGACTTCGACGCTGTAAAGGACAATAAAAAATGAGCACACCTGCACCCCAAACATGGATTGGCCGTAGCGAGACCGTCCATGACTGCATCAGCCATAACCTGGTCAAGCGTATTGCCGCCACCTTGAGCGAGCCGGCACCCGCGCCGGGTGATGCCCTGCCCGCACTCTGGCACTGGGCGTTTTTCCAGGAGCCAGTCGAAGCGGCCGGCCTGGGTGGCGATGGCCATCCGGCGCGGGGCGGTTTTCTGCCCCCGGCGGATAACCGCAACCGCATGTGGGCCGGAGGACGCCTGGAATTCATCCGCCCGCTGCGGATCGATGCCCAGGTGTCCCGCCGCTCGACCATCCTCAATGTCGAGGAGAAGCACGGGCGTACTGGCTCCCTGATGTTCGTCACCGTGCAGCATGAATATGTGCAGGACGGCCAGCGGGCACTGCTCGAAGAGCAGGACATCGTCTATCGCGAGCCTTCGCCGCCCAAGCTCGGCGGCACCGAGCCGATGCCCCAGGGCGATTGGAGCGAAAGCGTGCAACCAGATCCGACGCTACTGTTCCGCTACTCGGCAGTGACCTTCAACGGACATCGCATCCATTACGACTGGCCATACGTCACTGAAACCGAGGGCTACCCGGGGCTGGTGGTCCACGGCCCGCTGATCGCTACCCTGAACCTGCGTGCATTCGTGCGCGCGAACCCGCAACTGAACGTCCGCCGCTTCAGCTATCGCGGTGTGCGCCCGCTGATCTGCCCGGATGCGTTCCACGTCGGCGGGCGGTTGACCGGTGACGGCAAGGCGCAGGTCTGGGCAGGTAATCAGGCCGGTCAGGCGCAGGTTGGCGAAATCGAATTCGCCCAGGGGGCACGCCCATGAGCGCTGAGATCGTACGCACTGCGCTGTTCGTCCCGGCTACCCGCCCCGAGCGCATTCCCAAGGCCTTGGTGAGTGGCGCCGACCGGGTCATCGTTGACCTGGAGGATGCCGTTGAAGAGGCGCTCAAGGAACAGGCGCGCGATAACCTTGAGCAGTTTCTCAGTGATCAGCCCCAGGCCCAGGTACTTGTGCGGGTCAACGCGCCCGGTCACTGGGCCCACGAGGCCGACCTGGCGCTGTGCCAGCGCCACCCCGGCGTCGTCGGCATTTTGCTGCCCAAGGCGGAAACCGTCGGCCAGATCGAACGCGCACATGCCACCGGCAAGGCGGTGTGGCCGATCATCGAAAGCGCCAAGGGCCTGGCTGCGCTGCCCCTCCTGGCGGCAGCGACAGGCGTCGACCGTCTGTCATTCGGCAGCCTGGATCTGGGCCTGGACCTCGGGCTGAACGTCGGCAGTGCCGCCGCCGGGCAGGTACTGGACCATGCCCGCTATGCGGTGTTGCTGCACAGCCGCGTCGCCGGGCTGGCTGCGCCGCTGGACGGCGTCTTCCCTGCCATCCAGGACACCGACGGGCTGCAGCGTCAGGTGCGCTTCGCCCGGGACATGGGCTTTGCCGGCGCCCTGTGCATTCACCCTGGCCAGGTCAGCGTGATTCACGCCGCGCTCAAGCCTTCGGCTGCCGAGCTGGACTGGGCGCAGCGGGTGGTCGAACACGCTGAAACTGGCGCTGGCGTGTTCACCCTCGATGGCCAGATGGTCGACGCTCCCGTCATCCTGCGCGCCCGCGCCATGCTGCTCCAGGCCGGCTGACGCTCCCGTTATCGCCCCCGGCACCGCATACTCCTTCTGTTCTGACGCGCAGCGGCCTGCGGTACCGGGGGCATCTACCCAGAGAGGTGCCCCATGTGTCTGCTCACTGGCACACCCAGGTCCCGGCGCCACTGCAAACGCCTGCTCTGCCGGCTGCTGGGCGCACTGTCGAGGATGCCGGCCTATGCTTGAAGCCGCCCGTCCCAGCCCCTCCCCCCTGACCCAGGCTGCAACCGAACTGATGGTCGAGATGGGCTACACCGCCATGACCATGAGGAAGCTGGCCCTGCGCGTCGGTATTCTCCCCGGCAGCCTTTACCATCACGTCGATTGCAAACAGGATCTGCTGCTCAATGTCGTGCTCGATATCGTCGAGCGCCGCAAGCAGGCCTGGGCAAACCGCGCCCAACCTCAAGATCTGCATGCTTATGTGCGTTTTGCGCTGGCACGGCAAGTTGCCCTTCCCCAGGAGGAGATGATCCTTCGTCACGAAACCAGGCACCTGCACGGCCGCCACCGGCTCTGGCTGGAGCGGGCAATGGCGCAACTGGCCGAGCCACTGCACCAGGTCATCGAGCGGGGTTGCGCTATCGGTCAGTACTGCGTACGCGACACAGCCCGGGCCGCCGTTGCGCTCCTGGCGATCATCGAGAGCGCCAATAGTCTGCGGGTTGGCAATGCGGCCTTCGAGGAAGGATGGATCGAGCAGCACATCTTGCGTATGTGCAATGCCTTGCTGCAGCCCGGGCAATGCCCCGGTTGACGAACTGCCTTCAAGGTGAGTGGGGAATACATGCTCTGGCGGATCAGCGCCCGCCAGAGCGTACTGCAAGCGGCACTAGGTATCGCGATGGTCACTGGCCTTCAGCCGTTGCCGGAACACATCGAACGCCTGCGGGTTGACCATACGTGGCCCTGGCTCGCCGCGCAGGATCTGCAGAATCTGCTCAGCCGCCCACGCTCCCATGCGCTTGCGGGCCTCGCGGGTGACGCCTGCGGTGTGATAAAGGCCGACTACGTTTTCAAGGCCGAGCAAGGGGTGATCCAATGCCGGCGGCTCCTGGTCCCAAACGTCGATTCCCGCAGCGCCAAGATGCCCGCAAGCCAACGCGTCATACAACGCGGCCTCGTCATGCAAGCCGCCACGTGCGGTATTGATGAACACAGCCCCTTTGCGCATCGCCCCGAAAGTCGACGCGTTCATGAGGTTCAAGGTCGAAGCCAGACGCGGGCAATGCAGCGAGACCACATCACTGTGCTGCAACAGGCTCGGCAACGTGCAACTGGCTGCGCCCCGCTGGCCGATCTGTTCCGCGCTCAGCAGAGGATCATGGGCAAGCACCTGCATGCCCAACGCCTGGGCTATGCGTGCGACACGGGTACCGATTTCACCGATACCGACCAGCCCCAAGGTCTTACCGCACAGCTCGCTACCCATCAAGTCTTCACGCGAAAACCCGCGTTCCCGGCGCAGGCGCCGATCTGATTCGCTGATACGCCGCGCACAATCGAGCATCAGCCCAACCGTGGCCTCGGCCACCGATTGGGCGTTGGCGCCAGACTGGTTGACGACCAACACGCCTGCGCGGGTGCAGGCTTCGACATCCACCGTGTCGAAACCGGCGCCATTGGTCGAGACACACAGCAGGTCAGGCAACTGGCACAGCAGCGCCTCGGTCACACACCACGGTCGCGGGAGTTCGTCCCGCGCCGAAGGCACCTGGTACACCTGGCAGCTGCGCAGCGCCTGCAGGATGACGGCAGGCGACTGGTGACGGGCAACGGTTTGCAGCACGACATCGGGCGAAGCTTCGAGGATCTGGGCCATCACCGGGTGATACCAGACGTCGAAGCGCACGATCTTCTTCCTTTCAGCAATCATGCTCGCCTTCCCTCAGTGGCTCGGGTGGGTGGGCAGTGCTTTACGGCCCATGAACTTGCGTACGCCGATGTTTGCTTCGACCTTGCCGTCGCCATCGAGATAACCGTGTTTGCCAAGGTCTGGCATCAGCAGCGCCGACACCAGGGTGATGGCGCCGATGACCGCCACGTACAGGTAAAAGTACTGCTCCATCCCCAAGGACCGGAAGGTCAGCGCCACGTACTCGGCCGATCCGCCGAACATTGCGGCCCCCACGGCGTAAGGCAGCCCTACACCCAGGGCGCGCACGGTCGGCGGATAGAAGTCGGCCTTGAGTACACCGGTGACCGGGGTATAGAAGGCTGCGATCAGCAACCCGGCGAGCACGAGCCCAAACGCGGCGAGCGGGTCTTGCACTGTCTTGATCGCGGACAGCAACGGGATAACCAGGAAGGTGGACAGCAGGCCGAACAAGATCATGTTGCGGCGCACGCCGATTTTGTCTGCGAGCATGCCGAACACCGGCTGCACCAGCATGAAGATCACCAGTGCAGAAGCCATGATGATGCTCACGGTGGGGGCCGGGATACCGACACTCACTACCAGGAACTTCTGCATGTACGCGGTAAAGGTATAGAAGTACAGCGAGCAGCCGATGGTGATGGTAAAGGTCAGCAACACCGCGCGCCGGTGCTGCATCAGGCCTCGGAGCGAGCCGGACTCCTTGCTCTTCATGCCCGCTTCAGTGGCTGTCTCGCGCATGGTGCGGCGCAGAATGACCACCACGATCGAAGCCAGCGCGCCGATCAGGAACGGTACCCGCCAGCCCCAGGCCTTCAGGTCCTGTTCCGACAGCACCAGTTGCAGTACCGCAACCGTCAGCAGCGCCAGCAGTTGCCCGGCGATGATCGTCATGTACTGGAACGAGCCGTAGAACGAGCGCCGCCCGGCGCGGGATACCTCACTGATATAGGTGGCGCCGGTGCCGTACTCGGCGCCTACCGATAACCCTTGCATCAGCCGCGCGATCACCAGCAGCACCGGCGCTGCGACACCCACTGTGGCATACGTGGGCATGACCGCGATCATCAACGAGCCGCCGCACATCATGAACACTGAGATGATCATCGAGATCTTGCGCCCTCGGGTATCGGCGATGTAGCCGAAAATCCAGCCACCCAGTGGACGCATGAAGAAACCGACAGCGAAGATACCGGCCGTGGCCAGCAGCTGGCTGGTCTGGTCGCCAGCGGGGAAGAACAGTGATGCGAAGTAGATCGAGGTGTAGGCGTAGATGAAGAAGTCGTACCACTCCACCAGGTTGCCGGAGCACACACCCACAATTGCGGTGGTGCGCTCTTTGCGCGTCAACGGACGTGCCGTGCTCATGTCTGCATTCATGATCGCTACCCTTGTTGTTATTTTTTTTTTGCCAACTCGGGTACAGCTTTGCATAGCGTCGTTTTGGGGGAAGAGGTGCCACTGGTCTAACAGCTATGCCTGGCAGGCATGGCCCTCTACGCCGGGCTTTCGGGCCGTTTGTACTGCAGATAGCGGCAGACTTCTTCAGCGACCCGGCCAAGGCAGCCTTTGAAAAAGTGGTCGGCGCCGGCGTACACCGATACGCGGCGTTGTTCGCCAGCGGCCCATCCCAGCAGGCTCGGCAGAGGCGCCATCTGGTCGCACTCGCCGTGCACCAGCAGGCAATCGTCGGGCAAGGCCGGCGCGGGGTAATGGCGGCCCCCGGGCACATCGCCGACCGGCAGCCCCAGCAGGGCCAAGGCATCGAACGCTCCAGGCGATGCGCTGGCCAACCTGGCGAACACATGGGCGCCGAAGGAGAACCCAACCAAGGCGATGGGCAGCCCAGGCATCATTGCAGCCATGTGCTGAAGCACCGCCAGGCTGTCCTCAGTCTCGCCGATGCCGCCATCATGACTGCCCTCGCTCAACCCCACCCCACGAAAACTCGGCCGCACCGCCAGCCAGCCGCTGGCACACAACTGCCGGGCGAGGGTCACTGGCACGATGTGCCGTGGGCTGCCACCCAGCAGCGGTTGCGGATGGCTGACGATCGCCACGCCCTTCGGCGGGGTGGGTGGATGATCGAGCAGCAGGTGGAGCTTGCCCACCCCGCCATCGATCAGCAGCTCTTCACGGTCCAGTCGTGACATTGCAATTGACTCCTCGATGGTTGGCGCTCACGCGGCCCTGCCCGGCAGTGAGCGCATGACCAGCAGCACCAGCACGACATTGACAACGGCCAAGGCAGCGAGCGTTGCCAGCACCCCCATGGCGCCAAAGTGCTGAAGCAGGTAGCCGCCGACCAGCGGCGTCACCGCCTGACCGATTAGCGAAGGACGCGACATCTTGCCCATCAGCGCCACGTACTGCGCCGGCGGCATCAGCGCCAGGGGCAGCAAACCCCGGACGATGGCCCGCAAGCCATTGCCGCAGCCGTAGAGCAACAGCCCCAGTGCCGTAGCGCCAGGCGCCAGGGCAACCAGTGCCACGCCCACGGCCACCAGAACCGAAGAAACCAGCGCGGTCCAGATCGGGTGTCGCTTGCGGGCGACAATCTGCAGCACGCGCGATGCCACTTGGCTGGGCCCCAATAGCGCACTCAGCGCGATTGCCGTGGTCAGGCTGTGGCCCAACCCCTGCAGCACTGCCACCAGTTGCACCGAAACCGCGGTCATGATGATCGCCCCGATCGCGAAGATCCACATCAGCAACAGGTACAGACGTCGGTCGACGCTGACATCGGTCGCCGCTAGCGCAGGCTTGCTTTTTGACCCGTGCGGCCCCGCCGGCAGCACCCAGAGGTACAGCGGCGCGACCACGACAATGAGCATCAGCGCATAAGCGTTACAGGTGACCCGCCAGCCGAATTGCTCGATTGCGAACGCTACCAGCGGCCAGGTGATGGTCGTGGCAAAACCAGAGATCAAGGTGATACCCGTGATCGCCCTGCCCGCCCGCTCGGCGTACAAGGCGCCAAGGGTGGCAAACAGGGCTTCGTAGAGACCAATGGCCATGCCGGCGCCAATGACGACCCAGGCTAGCAAGAACACTTGCAGGCTGTGCGCGTTGGCGACGATCAGCAGCCCGCCCCCCACCACGACTCCGCTCGCGGCCATCTGCAGGCGACCACCGTAGCGAACCACCAGGCGGCTCGCCAGCGGCGCCAGCAGTGCGGACACCATCAAGCCCAGCGACAGCGCGCCATACACCCAATGGCCATCCCAGCCAGTCTCGCGCAGGATGGGCTCACCCATGACCGCCAGGATAAAGAAGGACCCACCCCAGACCATGATCTGGAGTAACCCCAGGCACAAGATGCCGATGGGTCCGGGGAGACGTAGAGCAGCGTTCACAAACGGCCTTCATGTACGGAGGAGATCGACGCCGGTGATTACCGTCGCCGATGGGTGTCGAGGGGGCGCTGTTGCGCGCGAAGCATAGCGCGGCGGCTCAAGTCTACTGGGATGAGCGAAGGCCTGCTATTGAATCCCGGCATTTCAGCTATGCCGGGCGACGCGGTGATGATCCTGTGCGCCGTGCCGCTTCCACCACGTTGAACACCAGCATCCCAGTGACCATTGCCGCGACGAACACCCAAGCCTGCCAATAGGCCCCGGCCAGCAGCACCAGCGCAGGGCCGGGGCACAGGCCGGCCAGCCCCCAACCGCCCCCAAAGAGCAGGCTACCGCCGACCAGCCGGCGGTCGACGTCACGCCGCGTTGGCAATTGCATCTTTCCCCCCAGCAATGCCAGGGTGTGCCGCCTTGCCCACGCCATGGGCAGCAAGGCCACGCCTATGGCACCGACCATGACCAGTGCCAGCGAGGGGTCCCACTGCCCGGCAAGGTCGAGAAACCCGAGGACCTTGGCAGGGTTTGCCATGCCGGACAGCAACAGGCCCATGCCGAACAGGGCGCCGGACAGAAAACCAATGAATCGCTGCATGTTACGTACCTGCCACAACATGACGAAGGAAATAGACGGTAGCAAAACCGGCGGCCATGAAACACAGCGTTGCCACCGCCGAGCGTGGCGACAACCGAGATAGGCCGCACACGCCATGGCCGCTGGTGCAGCCTGCGGCGTAACGCGTACCCATGCCCACCAGCAACCCGGCCGCAATGAGGGATAACGGTGAGGCTGTGAAATGCACCGGAGGCAACGTGGAAAAGAAGCGCCACAGCAGCGGCGCAGCGATGATGCCGAGCAGGAATGACGCCTTCTCGCCACGCCCTTCTTCGCCACGCTGCAACAACGACCCGATCAGGCCGCTGATACCCGCAATACGCCCATTGGCCACGGCGAACAGCCCCGCGGCCAGGCCGATCATGGCGCCGCCTGCCAGCGCCGACCAAGGGGTGAAATCGGTCATGCCCAACTCCGAGCCATCGGTGTGAGATGGCGGCTATTTGCGCTTGGCTTGCTGCAACTGTTGCACCTGGACCAAAGCCTGGGTTGCACGGCGCAGGGCCTCATTGGCGGTCTGCTCGACCAGGTCGATACGGTAGCACATCTGGTCGGCGCGCAACCGGGCGGTGGCGGCATTGTCCTCTGCCGACTCCAGGCGTGCCCGAGCAGCAGATAGCGTTGCATGTGCATACCCTCTTGCGTCTCGAGACACCCTGAGTATCGGTAATGCCACCCGCTGCGACCTGACATTTGTCAACCGCGTCGGCCGGCCCAGGAGTAGAAAACGGGAAGGCGCTATAGTGACTGGCAGTCGTTATTGCAGTGCTGGCGACCGTGCAGTCGGCCTGTTCAACCCGCCCCGGCCCGAGTAATGACAATGCTCACTGTCACGCTGATCAACATGCTGATCGTGATTCTGGTGGTGATCATTCACTACGAATGCCTGCTGCGCCTGAATGACTGGCTGCCGCGCCTCAGGCTGTGGAGCCGGTTCCGTATCGTCGCGGGGGTGTTCGGCGCGTTGTTGGCCCATGCCGTGGAGGTCTGGTGCTTCGCCCTGGCTTATTACCTGATGGCCCATGCCGAGGGCTGGGGGACACTCAGCGGCAATTTTGACGGGAGCTTTCTGGACTGCGTGTATTTTTCCTTCACCACCTACACCACCATTGGCTTCGGCGACATCGCGCCTATCGGCCACCTCAAATACCTCACCGGCTTGCAGGCGCTCACGGGCCTGGTGCTGATCACCTGGACCGCCTCGTTCCTGTTTCTGGAAATGCAGAAGTACTGGAAAGCCAAATAAACATCGAACGATCACGCCAAGGCCAAGCCACCGCGACCCGCCTGCGCAGGTGCGCTCATCAGGCGCCTGCGGTCAGGGCGTGGCGGCACTGCCTTGCTCGGGTAACAGATCGAACTGGGCAAGGCAGCGCTGCTCATCAGCCGGGGTCAACGCCCGCAGACCGCTCACTTCCTGCAGCGGGGTGTTGAACAACGCCAGGCGGATCACCCCATTGCGCGCCAGAAAGGTTTGCGCCAGGCAGGTGCAGACAGGCTTGCCGATCAACGCCGCAAGCTGCTCGTTTTGCGGTGCTTGCACCTGTGCCTGCAGGTTGGCCGAACAGTTTTCCACGATCTGCTCCACCGAGCGCCCGGCCAGCCATAGGGTGGCACCGCCCAGCACCGCCAGGAGCAACAGCGTACCCATCAGCACGTTCGATTCCCGGGTGATCGACCGCAAGAACGCCAGCCTGGCCTGCCAGCCCGTCTCCTGGCCGTTGAAAATGGCTTTGCCGACCGTGCGTTTCACGCCGCGCTGAACGGCCCAACCCAGCGCCACGCTCAATGCCAGCAAGCTCAGGAGCACGGCCGGATCACGCATGGGCATGCGCCAACTCGAGCTCAAAGCCTGGTAGACAGAGGCCGCGACGAGTAACGCGGCGATGGCCACGATCCAGCCCAGGCTACCCCTGGGCCGGTGCATCCAGGCCCGGAGTTTCGCTCGTGCTTGCATGTTCATGACTACCTCCCGCGCCGGGGTTCAGCGCACAGGGTCGATGGCTACGGTTTCCTGATATTCCGGCACGCACACCTGCCAGCCCAGCTCCAGGCTGATTCGCCGTCGCAGGGTGTCGGCGGCGTGTGGCTCGCCATGGATGACGTAGGTTTGCCGCGGTGGCCGGGTGAAGCCACGCAGCCACTCCATGATCTCGTCGGCGTCAGCGTGGGCAGAAAGGTTTTCCATGGCGTGCACCTGTGCCCGGATCGGTACGTCTTCGCCCTGCAGGCGCACGCTGCTGGCGCCGGCGACGATATCGGCGCCGCGCGTGCCTCCCGCCTGAAAACCAGAGAACAGGATGCTGTTGCGCGGGTTGGGGGCCAGCGCCTTCAGGTGGTGCAGCACCCGCCCACCGGTGGCCATACCACTGGCGGCAATGATTACCGCCGGCTCGCGCAGCTGGTCCAGGTGGCGGGACTCATCGACCGTACGGATGATCCGTGTGCCCTTGCACATCGCGGCGCACTCCGCCGCCGGTAGCCGATGCTCGCTGCGAAACTGCTGATAAAGGGCGGTGGCATCGGTGGCCATCGGGCTATTGAGGTACACCGGGATGTCCGGGATCAGCCGGTCACGCTTAAGCTTGTACAGGTAATACATCAGCAGCTGGGCGCGGCCGACAGCGAATGAAGGAACCAGGACGATGCCATGGCGCAAAAGGGTCTGGTTGATGACCTGGGCCAGATACTGCTCGGTCGCTTCTGCCGGGTGCTGGCGATCACCGTAGGTGGACTCCACCAGCAGCACATCCGCCGTGCGGATCAATTCCGGCGCGCGCATGATGGGGTCTTGCGGCCTGCCCAGGTCACCCGAAAAGATCAAGGTCTGCCCCTCGGCACTGATCTGCACGGTCGCCGCGCCCAGGATATGGCCAGCCGTGCGCAACAGCAGGTGCATGCCTTCGGCGATCAGCGTTGGCTGGTGCAGCTCTACCGGGCGCAACAATGCCAGCGCCCGCTTCGCATCCTGCTCGGTATAGAGCGGCCGTGCCGGCGTATGTTTGGAGTAGCCGTGGCGATTGGCATGCTCGGCCTGCTCTTCCTGCAGCCGCGCACTGTCGAGCAAGAGCACTTCAGCCAGGGCGCAGGTGGCCGGGGTGGCATAGATCGGTCCGCTATAGCCTTCCCTGACCAATACCGGCAGGTAACCGCTGTGGTCGAGATGGGCGTGTGTGAGTACCACCGCATCCAGCGCCTTCAGTGCCGGTGGCAAGGGCTCCCAGTTACGCAGGCGCAATTGCTTGTAGCCCTGGAACAGCCCGCAGTCGACCAGGAGCCGCGTGCGGTCGCGGGTCAACAGGAATTTGCTGCCGGTCACTGTCCCGGTGCCGCCGAGAAAGGTCAGTTGCATGGCCAAGGCTCCTGGTTCTCGAACACATGGGGATGAACGGTCAGCACGCTGCACGGTGGGTGGCCGATGACGCGTTCAGTGGTGTCGCCCAGCAGCTTGTCCAGCCCTTTGGGCTGCACCACGCCCATCACCAGGACGTCTATCTCAAGGGTCGCGACCTGTTCGCGGATCACCTGCACCGGCCCGCCCTCCATGAAGTGCCGGCGGTCCTGCGCCACGCCTTCGGCCTCGGCCAACGCATCGAACGGTTGCTGAAGCGCCTCGCGCATCTCCTCGATCCATGCCTGGGTGACAGTCATGTCTGCCGCGAACACCCCGGCCAGGTTGTAGGCCGACAGCAGGTGCAACGCAGCACCGCACTGCAGTGCCAGTGCCTCGGCCACGTGAATCAGCCCCCGGTTGAACCGCTGCTGAGCGTCCGGCGTCTCGCTGAAACAGGTATCCACGGCGACCAGAATGCGCCGCGGCAATGAAACAGCCGCCTTCGGTACGAACAGGGTCTGCCCCTTGCTGCCACGCATCAATGCACAGTCCAGCGGGGTGCCGAACAGCCGCGCCAGGGCCGAGGCGGGTTCGCAGTCCTTGATGACCAGGTCAGGCTGTAGTTCGCTGATGTAGTCGATGGCTTCGCTGCATGTATCGTCGACGGCGAGGCTGTCCACCGTCAGCGCCACACCGCTGCCGCGGTGCCGCTCGACCAGCGCGCGTATTTGCAGGCAATAGTGGTCGTACTGGCGTTTGATATCCGCCTCGTTCAGGCGCTCTTCGCGCAGCAGGTGCTCCTCACTCGGTTCGAACAGGCCCAGCACGTGCACGCTGGCACCGCTGACATGCGCCAGCGCCAGCCCTCTGCGCAGCGCCGCCGAATGGGGATTGACCTCGGTAAGCAGCACCAGCAGTTGTCGATATTGACCCATGGTGAACCTCCGGGCTTGCGCGGCTGGTAGGTGATGAAAAGGATTCTCCGGGTGCGGCTGTGCTGGCGTTTGATGCAGATCAGAAACACATGATCCGCCCCGAACTTGACCTGCGCGCTTGAAAACAAGGCCCTTGCGGGCCTTGTGCCCTATCCCCGGGAATGCTCGGGGGAAATCACCAGCACACTGCTGGACAAGCGATGCAATACCCGCTCGGCAGTGCTGCCAATGAACCAGCCGATGCCGTGGTGGTGATAACTGCCCATGACCAGTACGTCGATATCATTGTTGTCCATGAACACTCCCAGGACCTTGGTCGGGTCACCTATGCGCATATGCCGGTGCTCGACGGCTATGCCATTGCGCTCGGCAAGGGCCTGGAAGGCGTCGCTCTGGGCTTCATGGAGCGTCCGGGCGAGGTTGGAATCGAAGAGGAACGAATGCTCCCGGCTGCCACCGGCGTCCAGGTACATGGAACCCAGGTCGTAGGCATACAGCAATTCGATCTGCGCGCTGCACTGCAAAGCCAGCTTCAGCGCCTCGCTGATGATCTGGTCATTGAAGCCTTCGAACTGATCCTCGGGCCGGGACAGGTCCACGGCCGCCAGGATCCTGCGCGGTAATGGATGGGTGGCCTTGTGCACCAGATGCAGCGGGATGCGGGTTTCACGCAGCAGCTGGATATCCAGGGAGGTGAACATGGCGCGCATCCACCAAGGCTCATGCTCGAGTTCCTTGATCAGCAGGGCGAACGGCTGTTCGCGCAGGTGCACCAGAATCTCGTTCAAGGGATGCTGCACCCACACCACTTCGGTGGTGACCGTGACACCGTTACGCCGCATCGGCTGAGCCTGGCTTTCCAGCCACTCCCGATGTTGCAGCACGTAGCCGTCGCGCATCACCGCCAGTGCCTGGTCATTTACCAGGCCCGCCGTGGCAAGCCCTTCCACATAATCGAAAGCCACGATGTGCAGCGCCATGCCCTTGGCCTTGGCCAAGGCCGCGGCTCGATCGTAGACGGGGGTTCGACGCATCAGGGGCGATGCGATCAACAGCAGTCTTTGCGGGGTTTCCATGGCACACCTCTGCGATTGCGATAGGTATCCCAAGCATCGTTCACCCGTGCTCTGCAGACTTGACGTTTGTCAACTGACGCCCCACGGACCAACGGTCTCTCCCGCAGCATACAAACTTGACGTGGATCAACGATTCGCCCCTTGCAGGGCGCACGCTACTTCCGTACCAACAACAATCTCCAGTCCCGGAGGCGTGCCATGGCGCTCGTAGGCAAATGCGGCGTGGATGTGGCGATCAGGCCTTGAGCCTCGTGCGTTGCCGGCAGGGATGCCTTTGTTTGCATTGTTGCGCAGTTTTTTGCCCATGCATGCTCCGGAGGCACCCATGAAGGTCTACGTCGAGAACAACACCGAACAGCACCGCTGCTGGGTCCGCATGGACGAGTGGCGGGTCAGTTTCAGCACGGCAGCTGAAGCCCAACAGTTTGTCGAGCGGCTCAACGCCCGCCTCAACGCCCCCCATTCGCTGGACATGCTGGCAGGCTGGTCGCCCCGTTCAGGCGTGACAGCCCACGCGGATGTGCGATGTGCGAGGGGGGCTTGAACATGTCTGGCCAACTGAAAGTCACGCTGCTCGAGCAGCCAGCTACGTCGCGCACGTCCCCGCCGATTCACCTGAGACCGCTGGTCACGTTGTGTCGCGATTGTCGGGTCAGCGGCCTGTGCCTGCCCATCGGTCTACCCCTGCATGACAACAGTTGCCTGGGCGCGCTGATCGGGCCACGCCTGCGCATCCGCAAAGGCGCAGCGCTGTTCAACGCCAATGACCCCTTGACCACGCTTTACGCGGTGCACTGTGGCAGTTTCAAGACCAGCATGAACAGTGCCGAAGGCCAGGGCGTAGTGATCAACTTCTGGATGCCGGGTGACGTGCTCGGCCTGGACGCCATCGCCACCGACCGCCACGTCTGCGACGCCATTGCCCTGGAAGACAGCGAAGTGTGCCCAGTCCCGTACCGTCGCCTGCAAGCACTGGCGCGCGACTTTCCGGTATTGCAGCAAAGCCTGAACCGCTTGATGAGCCGGGAGATCGTGCGGGAGCACGAGCGTGTCCTGATGCTGTGCAACCTTACCGCCGAGCAGCGCCTGGCCAGTTTCATGATCGGGCTGTCCGGGCGCTTCGTCACCCGGGGCTACTCCGCCCATGGCTTCATGTTGCGCATGTCACGCGAGGATATCGCATCGTACCTGGGCCTGCGCCTGGAAACCGTATGCCGGTCGGTCGCCCGCTTGCGTGCGCAAGGTATCGTCGACCTGCGCGGCAGGCTGGTGGAAATACTCGACATGCCCGCATTGATAGCGCTCCAGCAGGGCGACCCGGACAGTGATCGCAGGCAAACCTTGAACGCGCCCTGCTCGACAGGCTGAAGTTAGCCACGGCGTCGTGTCGTGGCGCAAGGATGACGCCCAACTGCACCGCTCGTCGTGCCATCAATGGATTGGAACCAACACCGTAGGGCCAGATCTTTCGAACCGGTATGAGCACTCTCAACTGCAGGAGCTTCTACCATGCGAGACTTCCCTACTCCCCCCTTCCCTTCACAGCCCCAGGAGGTACCCGGTTCGCAACGCAAGATGGAGCCCTACCCTGATTGCGGAGAGCAGTCGTATACCGGCCACAATCGTCTGGAGGGCAAAATAGCCTTGATCACGGGTGCTGACAGCGGGATTGGCAGGGCTGTAGCCATTGCCTATGCCCGCGAAGGGGCCGACGTGGCCATCGCCTACCTCGACGAGCACGAAGACGCGCGAGAAACCGCACGATGGGTCGAGTCCGCAGGCCGGCAATGTCTCCTGCTACCTGGCGACCTGGCGCAAAAACAGCACTGCTATGCCATCGTCGAAAAAACCGTCGAACAGTTCGGTCGTATCGACATCCTGGTCAACAACGCAGCCTTTCAGATGGCTCACGAGAACTTGGAAGACATCGACGATGAGGAATGGGTGAAAACTTTCGATACCAATATCACCGCCATCTTCCGGATCTGCCAGGCCGCCTTGCCATCGATGCCCAGGGGCAGCTCGATTATCAACACCAGCTCGGTGAACTCCGACGATCCTTCTCCCGCCCTGCTGGCCTATGCCGCCACCAAAGGTGCCATCGCCAACTTCACCGCTGGCCTGGCCCAATTGCTGGGCAAAAAGGGAATCCGGGTCAACAGCGTGGCCCCTGGCCCCATCTGGACGCCCTTGATCCCGTCAACCATGCCAGATGAGGCGGTGAAGAATTTCGGTTCCAGCTATCCCATGGGGCGACCAGGGCAACCCGTGGAAGTCGCGCCGATCTATGTACTGCTGGGTTCTGATGAGGCCAGCTATATCAGTGGGTCGCGTTACGGTGTCACTGGCGGTAAACCGATACTTTGACGGCCATGAGGCTCGCCAGACAGGCGAGCCCTTCCTCAGCTTCAGCACAACAACTGAGATTACCTGCCCACACAACCTGTGCGCTGGCGCTCCAGGTCTGGTCGATCACGCTGGGCGCGGTCCCAACATCGCATGAACATTGGCAACCAGCTCCTCGACAGCAAACGGCTTGGTCAGCACTGCCGACCCATCCCGCAGGAGGCCATCCTCGAACACCGAAGGGCGCGAATAACCGGTCATGAAGATCACGGGCAAGCCTTGGCGAGCCTTGCGCCCGGCGGCTGCCATCTCACGGCCATCGATGTCGCCGGGCAAGCCAATGTCGGTCACCAGCAAATCGATGCGTGTGTCTGAAACCAGTACCTGCAGGCCAGCCTGGCTGTCAGCCGCCTCGATGACCGTGCACCCCAGACCGCTGAGCACATCACTGACAAACAAGCGCACGGACGGCTCGTCATCGACAATCAACACGGTGCGGTCTGGCCAGCTGCTGGAGAAATCAGAGTGATGCACTGCGCGACCGGCGGGCTCGGCTTGGTCCAAGGCAGCGGGTAGCGAAAGCTCGACGCGCGTCCCCTCACCCTCCCGTGAAAAGATCCTGACTTGCCCCCCGGACTGTTTGGCAAAACCATAAACCATCGACAGCCCCAACCCCGTGCCTTCGCCGATGGATTTGGTGGTGAAGAACGGCTCGCACGCTTTCGACAGCGTTTCGGCAGACATGCCCACGCCATTGTCAGTCACGCTGATGGTCAGGTAATTACCGGGCTGGAGCTCGGTATCCAGCTCCGGGCCTGCCACGAGGGTATGGTTGGCGGTCACAATCGAAATCTTGCCAGCCCTTTTACCAATGGCATCGCGCGCGTTGATACAGAGGTTCAACAGCGAATTTTCGACCTGGACCGGGTCTACCAGACAGGTGGCCATTGGCGCATTCAAGTCGACCGTCAGGGAAATCGACGGGCCGACGGTGCGGCAGACAAGGTCCTGGAGCCCTCCAATCAACCCATTCACATCCATGCAGACTGGCTGCAACGGCTGACGGCGAGAGAATGCCAACAACCGATGCGTCAGCGCGGCCGCCTTTTGCGCCGCATGGTGCGCAACCGCGATGTAACGTTCGACATCCTCAGCGCGCCCTTGCTTGCCGCGCAAGCGGGCCAGGTCCAGGCTGCCGATGATTCCGGCCAGCAGATTGTTGAAGTCGTGGGCAATGCCCCCTGTGAGCTGGCCTATGGCCTCCATTTTTTGCGCATGACGCAGCGCCTCCTGTGCCGCCTCACGCTGGGCCACCGCCTCACTGATCCGGTCCTCCAGCGTGCGGTTCAGATTCAGGAGCGCCGCCTCGGCTCGTTTTCGGGCAGACACGTCAATGGAGGAACCGATCAGCCCTATGACCTGCCCGACCTCATCGACGAGCGGGGCTTTGACCGATAACCAAGTGGTCTCCGAGCCATCGGGCATGTCGACCCGCTCCTCGATCTGCACCGCCTTGCCGCCACGCATTACCTGCCGGTCTGTCTCCATCACCTGGCGTGCCTGGGCTTTGTCTTCGAGAAACTCGAGATCGGTCTTGCCCAGGTAAAATTCAGGGGGTTTGCCAATCAGCTGGGTCGCCCCATGGTTGGCAATGAGCATCCTGCCTTCGAGGTCCTTTGCGTAGACCACACCTGGCACCGCAGCAGTGAACGTGCGCAACAGGGCCGACACCCGATCCCGCTCTGCCTCGGCAGCCCTGCGCGATTCGATGTCCATGAGCACGCCCGGAAAGCGAATGGCTTGCCCGGTTTCATCCAGTTCAGCATGCCCGTTGGCTTCGATCCAGTGGTAGATACCGTCCGTGTTGCGCACCCGGTACTCACAGCGAAACGCACCGCCTCGTGCCATCGCTTCCTGGATATCGCGGTGAACACGCTCACGGTCTTCCGGGTAGATTGCGGTAAAAGCTTCGGCTATCGGAATGCCCGCCTCACACATCTGGGCAGGTATCCCGAACGAGCGGGAGAAGCGTTCGTCTGCTGTCACCCGATCGTTGGGAATATCCCAGACCCAGGTGCCCACGACAGCAGCGGCTTCCAGCACAAGCCGCAGTTTTTCCGAGGAATCATCTGCGACAGGGAGCATTTCAGAACCGGCATTCAGTGCCGGCTGTGCAGCAACCCCGTCTTTATCCATGATTCACCTCAAGGAAAGCTTCATAATACTGGCAATGACGGCTGAGCGCCTCCGTCAAGCCCCACATGACGGGGGCTGCGGCCCAAGGACCAGGCTGTAGACGAATGTGTACACAGACTGAGACACGAGTGCAATGCATTCGACCACCGGGAGCGGAAAACAATTCAATTGCCTGGCGCGCACGGCTTCAGCACCTCAGCCCACCCCGGTCGGCCCATCCAGCACCTGTCTGACCCGGCGCGCGAGGTCGTGGGGTTGGCAGGGCTTGGAAATGACTTCGAACTCCGAGCCGCCAATGTCGGTACGTTCGATCGAGTTTTCGGCATAGCCAGTCGTCAGCAGAACCTTTATCTGCGGTTGCAGGCGGCGCACCTCACGGGCCAGCATCACACCATTCATCCCGCCGGGCATGATCAGGTCGGTAAACAACAGGTCGTAGCGTTCCCCGGCCTGCACCAGCTTTAACGCTTCACGCGCATTGAGCACCATATCGGCGGCGTAGCCGTAATCTTCAAGCACCATCTTTGCCAGCTCTGCCACATCTGGACGGTCTTCGACAATCAGGATGCGCTCGGTGCCCCCACTCCGTTCAACCACCTTTACCGGCTGCTGCTGAACAATATTGGCCTCGTCTACCGGAAAGTACAGGCGCAACGTCGTGCCCTCACCCTCTTCGGTGTAGATGCGGGCAGCCCCACCGGACTGCTTGGCAAAGCCGTACACCATCGACAGGCCCAACCCTGAGCCTTTGCCTTCTTCCTTGGTAGTGAAGAATGGGTCCATCACCCGATCACGGATGCTGGCCGGCATGCCGATGCCATTGTCGGTGACCGACAGGCTCACATAGCTGCCCGGCAACAGGCCATCAAAGGAAAGGTTGATGTCGGTGACCATCACGTTGCGGGTTTCAATGAACACGTGCGGGCGCTTGCGCCCTATGAGTGCATCCCGCGCATTCATGAAGATGTTGAGCAGCGCCACCTCCGCCTGCGTCGCGTCGATCCGGCAATTGCGCAGGTTGGCTTCGAAGTCGAATTCCACCCACACATCGCTGCCGAAGGTACGCTCCATCATGGGTCGCATATCCTCGACCAGATGATTCAGGTTGAGCACGCGCCCATGCAATTTTTGCTTGCGGGCAAACGCCAGCAGCTGCTTGGTCAAGGTGCTGGCGCGTTCCACTGCCGACTGGGCATGGCCGACGCTGCGCCGGATCCGGTTGAGATCCACCTGGGTCTTGTCTGCCTCGCTGGCAATCAACCCCAGGTACCCACCCATTACCTGCAGCAGGTTGTTGAAATCGTGGGCTATGCCACCTGTCAGTTGCCCCAACGCTTCCATTTTCTGCGCCTGGCGCAAGGCGTCTTCGGCGTCCCGGCGGCGGCTGACGTCCAACTGCGAGGCAAAGTAGTAGATCAGTTCGCCGCGCTCGTTGAAGATCGGGGAAATGAACAGTGCATTCCAGAAACTCGAGCCATCCTTGCGGTAGTTGAGGATTTCAGTGGCGATGTCCACGCGCTCGTTGATGGAATCGCGCAGGGCGTCGATGACCGAACGGTCGGTCTCGGGGCCTTGCAGGAACCGACAATTACGCCCGATGATTTCCGCCAAGGCATAACCGGTCATTTCCAGAAAAGCCCGATTGGCGAAAATGATGGGGTTGTCGTCACGATTCGGGTCGGTGACGATCATTGGCATCCGCGTGGTTTCGACAGCTGCGAAGAACATGTCGTGCGGCAGCTGTGAGATGTCCCCTGATGCCTGGTTGCTGACGCGCGCCTTCGTGCTGCTCACGGGGAACTCCTTGGTCATGGTTGATATCCGTCCCATCTGAACCGCCACCACGGGCAAGTTGCTCACCCATGTCAGCAGCGGTTGAAACCCAGACGGTTGCAGGCATATCGACTCATTTTCGTTTCGCTTAGTTTCCCTCCCGCTAACCTGCAACGTGCAGGAGCAGCCTTGCCCGCGCTGATCAACCGCATTGAACCTTGCCAGTTCCAGCCAGCTCAACTGTTCGCAACCGTGACTTTTCCCAGCCCACTGAGAGGTGTCGCATGAACGCAATCGAACTGCTGATCCAGGATCACCAACTGGTGAAAAAATTGCTCGAGGAACTGTCCTCAACCACCGAGCGCGCAGTCAAGAAGCGCGCCGAACTGCTTGCGCGTATCAAGCAGGAAGTGAGCATTCACACGGCTCTGGAAGAAGAAATCCTGTACCCGGCGATCAAGCAGGCCGGCGGTAAGGAAGAAGCAAAGATGTACTACGAAGCCAAGGAAGAACACCGTACCGTCGACTCGCTGGTCATTCCCGACTTGCTGCATACCGAAACCGGGACCGTGGAATTCGCCGGTCGGGTCAAGGTAATGAAGGAACTGCTGGAGCATCATATCGAGGAGGAAGAAAACGAGCTGTTCCCGACGGCCCGCAAGTTGCTGGGCAAGCAGGCACTTGAAGAGATGGGGCATGCCATGGAAGCGCAGAAGAAACTACTCAAGGGTGAGCAGCGGGCGGCATGAGCGTCACCTGCGCGCCCAGGGGCGCGCAGGCCCTGATCTATTCGGTAGGTGCTTCAGTGTTGATCATCGGAGGTACCTCGGCCAGCGCGAACGCACGGCGCTGCTCGCGCCGTCGGGCAAACGGCCGCGCCGCCAGCGGGTCCAGGCGCTGGGGGTGGCCGGTTTCCAAGGCTCGCTGAATCGCCGCTATCACCCGCACGTCGCGCCAGCCTTCGTCGCCGTCAGGTTCCGGCGCCTCGTTGCGTAGAATGCAGTCGGAAAAATAAGCAGTTTCTCCAGCAAACTGATCGACTACCGGGTTCACATGAATTCGGGTTTCGCCATCGATCGTGGCCCTGTAGCTGATGGCGACCCCCTCCCCGTAACCGAAGCATGGCGACGCTTCGATTTCCCCTTGGGTGCCCAGCAGTTGGAACCGCTCGGTGTCCGGCAAGGTATAACTCACGGTGAACTGCGCCAGGCGCTCGTCAGCAAACCGTAGGCTGACGGTGACCGTGTCCCAGGTGTCGAGGGTGCTACCTGGCGAATGTACGCCGACGGCAGTGACCTCGATAGGCTCGGCATTGAAAAGCTGGCGGACCATATTCAGCGGGTACGGGCCCATGTCCGCAACCGGGCCGGCCGCAAAACCGCTTTGCGCGCGGTGATTGCTGGTCTTCACCCGTTGGGTGAACGTCGAGGTGAACAACCGCGGCTCACCAAAGTTGCCGGCATGCACCCGCTCGATCATGTCCAGCGTGCCTGGTTCGCAGTGCAACCGGTAGGCGATCATCAGCTTGGCCCCGGAACGTTGCGCAGCCTCGATCATCGCTTGGCAGTCGGCCTCGCTGGTGCCCATTGGCTTCTCCAGCAGCACATGGATCCCAGCCTCCAGCGCCGGTATTACAAACTCACGGTGGCGGAAATTAGGCGTGGCGACATACACCGCATCGACCTCACCTGAGCTGAGCAGTGTCGGATAGTCCGCGTAGTCATAGGCTTTGAGCCCGTATTGAGCGGCCAGGCGGGTGGCCTTCTGCGCATCGCCGGTCACCAGTGCGGTGATCACCGAATTATCGGTCTGACCGATGCCGGGCATGAAGGCGCCTTGGGAGATCGAACCTCCGGCCACTACGCCATAACGAATCTTGCCTGCTGCGGTGGGCATGCAAATGCTCCTTTTCATCAGGATGATTGATCCCTTGAGTCATGGGAATGGGCAAGCCGAGCGTGCGAGAGGTTCCATAAATCTGCCCGGGCATCGCGTAGTACGCCAGGCACGCAGGCGATATAACAAGGGGCCGCGGCTACCGGCCCTCGAAAATGAGGGGCGTGCAATGTTCGCTCCACCCGTCGGTGCCAGCGCACGGATGGCGAGTTGCGCCGGCCCAAGAAGAGGAGATCAACCGGAAAGGAGATTCACCATGAAAAGCATCAAGCCCCATTCCCTCATGTTGGTGCTGTGCCTGGGTGCGACCGCGCCGCTGGTGCTGGCCGCCACCGACATGAACGACCAGCGCGCCCCCACTATGCAGCCGCACGACAGCGGGCAGATGAATGGCAACGGCGGCGCCACCGGTTCCGGTACCCCAGGGGATGGCATGGGTACTGGATCTGGCGGTACGAACAGCAATGGCACTGACAACACAGGTGGTGATGGCACCACCAATGGCTCGGGTAGCGGAGGCACGGGAGCGGAGACTGGCACGGGTAATGGCCAGGGTACCGGTTCAGGCTCGGGCACGGGTGGCTCAGGCGGTAGCGCAGGGGGCGGCAGCGGCGCTGGCAGCTGATGAGCGTATCGCTGTCCAGGGCGTGGGGGGGCTGACGAGCCTCGCCCCGCCGCCTCAGCGCCAAGACTTCATCAAGGCCCCATGACTGCCGCAGACCGGGTCCTGTTCTGGGCCTGGCACCCTGGCGATTCGGGCTAATGCCTGCTGATGCTGTGCAGCATCGGGCCGTTGAGTGTCGTAATTTTCCTGGCCCTGTGGATAGGCACCCACCACTAGAAAATCATCACTGCTCTCAATACATCGATGGCCTGTGCCGGCCGGCAGCACCAGCACATCGCCCGGGCTCACGTCCAGGGTCTGCCCAGCTTCCCCACCAAGCATCACCTGGGCCCACCCACAGACGACACCCAATGCTTCGTGGGCATTGGGGTGAAAGTGATGGAAATCGTAGATGCCGGCGCGCCAGACCGGCGTCCAGCGGTGCGCCGCGAACAGCGCTTCGAACCCGCTGGCAACATCCTGCGTCGGTTCGATATGCACGTGGTACAGCAGAACCGGAAAACGGTTGTTCGGTGTAGCGCCGTCATCCTCGAAGTGCAAGGTCCGCACGGTGGCAGGGGCAGTGTCGATGGCCTTCATGGTCCGCTTCCTCGGCAAGTGGTCGGTTCTGTTGCGAACCCACTCCCGATTGAATGGTTCCACTCGGAAAACCTGCGCGAACATGCTTGAAACTTTCCTGGCGCCTACCCAGTCCAGACCCCTATCGATACGGCACGGGAGAGCATGATGAGCAGCACGGTAGGTGACTTTCTGATCGAGCGCTTGTACCAATGGGGTGTCCGGCGAATATTCGGCTACCCTGGCGATGGTATCAACGGGGTGTTTGGCGCGCTGAGCCGGGCCAAGGGCAAGATCCAGTTCGTGCAGGCACGCCATGAGGAAATGGCTGCATTCATGGCCAGTGCGCATGCCAAGTTCACAGGCGAACTGGGGGTCTGCATCGCCACCTCTGGCCCGGGTGCCTCGCACCTGTTGACGGGCCTGTACGACGCACGCATGGACCACCAACCGGTGCTGGCCATCGTCGGCCAGCAGGCGCGGGCTGCGCTGGGGGGGCACTATCAGCAGGAGCTGGACCTGCTGTCGATGTTCAAGGACGTTGCCGGGGCTTTCGTGCAGCAAGCGTCCGCTCCGGAACAGGTGCGCCATCTGCTCGACCGAGCAGTGCGTACTGCCGTCGGCGAACGGCGGGTCACCGCCATTATCCTGCCCAACGACCTGCAGGACCTGCCCTACCACGAGCCCGCGAGGGCCCACGGCACCGTGCATTCTGGCGTAGGTTACAGCAAGCCCAAGGTGGTGCCCTTCGAAGCGGACCTGCAGCGTGCCGCCGAGGTGCTGAACGCTGGGCGCAAGGTTGCAATCCTGGTGGGAGCCGGCGCCCTGCAAGCCTCCGAGCAGGTGATGGCGGTGGCCGAGATGCTTGGTGCAGGCGTTGCCAAGGCGCTGCTGGGCAAAGCAGTCTTGCCCGATGACCTGCCCTGGGTCACTGGCGCCATAGGGCTACTCGGTACCGAGCCAAGTGCGCAGCTGATGAACGAGTGCGACACCTTGTTGATGATCGGCTCCGGCTTCCCCTATGCCGAGTTCATGCCCAAGGAGGGCCAGGCCCGCGGGGTGCAGATAGACCTGCAGCCGGACATGCTCAGCCTGCGCTATCCGATGGAGGTGAACCTGGTGGGCGATGCCAGCGAGACGCTGCAGGCCTTGCTGCCGTTACTCGAACACAAGCGCGAACGGCGCTGGCGGGACAAGATCGAACGCTGGCGCGCGAGCTGGGACAAGACGCTGGGGAAGCGAGCATTGGCAAAGGCCGATCCGATCAACCCGCAGCGCGTGGTCTACGAGCTTTCCGCTCGCCTGCCCGACCATGCGATCATCACCAGCGACTCGGGCTCCTGCGCCAACTGGTTTGCCCGTGATCTGCAGGTTCGCCAGGGCATGCAATGTTCGCTTTCCGGCGGGCTGGCCAGCATGGGCGCGGCGGTGCCCTATGCGATCTCCGCCAAGTTTGCCCACCCCCAACGCAGCGTGGTGGCGTTGGTGGGGGACGGCGCAATGCAAATGAGCAACCTGGCCGAGCTGATCACCGTGGCCAAGTACTGGCATCAATGGGACAACCCGCAGTGGATCTGCGCCGTCTTCAACAATGAAGACCTCAACCAGGTAACCTGGGAACAGCGGGTCATGGAAGGCGACCCTAAGTTCGAGGCCTCGCAGTCGATCCCCGATGTGCCCTACCACCTCTTCGCCATCTCCATTGGCCTGGAGGGCATCTACGTGGAACGGGAAGAAGAAATCGCCGGCGCTTGGGAGCGGGCGTTGGCGGCTGACCGGCCGGTGTTGATCGAATTCAAGACTGACCCGAACGTGGCGCCCCTGCCCCCACACATCAAGCTGGAACAGGCGAAAAAGTTCGCCAGCAGCTTGCTCAAGGGCGATCCGGACCAGGCAGGGGTCATCGTGCAAACGGCCAAACAAGTCCTGAGCTCGGTGCTGCCCGGCAAAAAATGACAAGATTGAGGCCGCCGGGGCAGGCGTACCCTGCCCGGCGGTATCTATCCGCGTTGGCAGTACGACACGCGCTAACTGCGGTGCCGCCGCCCGCCCAGCTCAACCCACACCGGAGCATGATCACTGGCCTTGGCCTCATTGCGCACCCAGGCATCCACGCCAGCACGTTTCAGGTAGGGGGCCAGTTCGCGGTTGAGCAGCAGGTGATCGATGCGCAAACCGGCGTTGCGTGCCCAGTGATTGCGGAAATAATCCCAGAAGGTGTAGATGCGCTCTTCCGGGTACAGGTCCCGAATGGCATCGGTCCAGCCTTGGGCCAACAACTGCTCGAAACACGCACGCGACTGCGGCTGCAGCAGCGCATCCTTAAGCCAGGAACGCGGGTCATAGATGTCCAGGTCCGTGGGTACGACATTGAAGTCACCCGCCAGCACCGTAGGGTGGCCGCTGTCATAGAGTGCTTGGGCATGTTTTATCAGGCACTCGAACCAGCGCAGCTTGTAGTCGAATTTCGGACCAGGCTGCGGATTACCGTTGGGCAGATACAGGCACCCCACCAGGACCCCGTGCGCTGCGGCCTCGAGGTACCGGCTGTGGGTATCGTCCTGCATACCCGGCAGACCACGCCGGACCTCCAGCGGCTCGCTGCCCCGCGCCAGAATGGCCACGCCGTTCCACGCTGGCTGCCCCATGTAGATGCAGCCATACCCTGCCGCCTCGATGTCCTGACGCGGAAACTGCTGGTCAGCCGCCTTCAACTCTTGCAGGCAGGCGACATCGGGCTGCTCCCGCTGCAGCCAGGCCAGCAACGCCGGCAAACGACTGCGGATCCCGTTGATGTTGAAGGTGGCGATCTTCAACGTTTTCATGCGTCAGGGTCGTTCACGTGAGCCTGCACAGCGTCCTCCAGTGCCCGCACATGGGCCTGATCGGCCAGTTGCTTGAGCGCTAGCCAGTCGTCCCAATCGATGGCGCCATCGTCGCGCAGGGCTTCGGCGGTGCGCACCAGCGCATGATGGTAGGCATCCGGCGACTCGCGCCGGTAACTGATGTCGTCGTACTGCGCGTACCAGGCTTCCAGTTCAGGAATGCTGCGTTCGATACTCATCGGGCCACCCTCGCTAAACCATTATGGGTGAGAGCACGGTGGGCGCGCAGTGTTCAACCGGGCTGCATTGGCGGTAGCGAGTCGCAAGGCGCTGCGCTGCCTTCATACGCCCGCACCGCTATCGGGTGTGTATCAGGTGCCACAACGTACCGACCGCTGATGCAGCGCGTTGGAACTTCACGTTGGGTCAAGAGCCTTCCTTCTCAGGCCTATCGAAAACGGAGACTCAACGATGAATGCGAAACTGGATGGCAAGCGCGTGGCATTTCTGGTCACCGATGGTTTTGAACAGGTCGAGTTGACCGGCCCGCGTGAAGCCCTGGAAAAGCACGGCGCAGTGGTCGACATACTGGGTGACAAGGAAGGTAAGGTTCGCGGCTGGAATCACGACAAGCCTGCTGATGAGTTTGCAGTGGACGCCACCTTCGACAACGCCCAACTGGATCTCTACGACGCCATCGTACTCCCTGGCGGGGTACAGAATTCCGACACCATTCGCCTGATACCGGGCGCGCAGAAACTGGTGAAGAGCCACGACGCAGCCGGCAAGCCCCTGGCGGTGATCTGCCACGGCGCCTGGCTGCTGGTGTCGGCAGGCCTGGCCCAAGGCAAGCGGATGACCAGTTATCAGACCCTGCAGGACGATATTCGCAACGCTGGCGGCACCTGGGTGGATGAACAAGTGGTGGTAGACGGTAACCTGATCACCAGCCGCAAGCCGGACGATATCCCGGCCTTCAATGAACAGTTGATTAACGCGCTGGCCCGCTGAGTACGCCCCCGGTGCGCACTGCCCAGACCATCGTTCCGGGCAGGCGCACCCGCGCATCGCGGAGGCTATCGACCAGGATTGACGCGGTGCGCTGCGGGGACGGCTGTCAGCCGAGAAACAACTTGTACGCCGGGTTGTCGGTTTCATCCCAGTAGCGATAGCCCATCTCGTCCAGTGCCAATGGCATGCGTTGCAACTCATCTTCCGGCACCTCCAATGCCGCGAATACCCGCGCCTCCGCCGCGCCATGATTGCGGTAATGGAACAGGCTGATGTTCCAGCGCTTGCCCAGCCGTTCGAGGAAGCCCAGCAACGCACCCGGTCGTTCCGGGAACTCGAAGCGCAGTACCCGTTCATTGGCCCCCGGCGCGGCATGGCCGCCCACGGTATGGCGCACGTGCAGCTTGGCCAGCTCGTTGTCGGTCAGGTCCAGTACGCTGTACCCCTGCTCGCGCAAACTGGCCAGCAACCGCTCACGCGGGTCGTGCACCGGGTGGGTCTGCACGCCTACGAACAGGCGCGCCTCCTTGCCAGGGTAATAGCGGTAATTGAACTCGGTGATCTGCCGCTTGCCCAGTGCCTGGCAGAACGCGCGGAAGCTACCCGGCTGTTCCGGGATGGTCACGGCGATGATCGCCTCGCGCTGCTCGCCCAGTTCGGCACGCTCGGCGACATGGCGCAAACGGTCGAAGTTGACGTTGGCCCCGGAATCGATGGCCACCAGTGTTCGCCCCTGCAACCCGTCGCGTGCCACGTACTTCTTGATGCCGGCCACGGCAAGGGCCCCGGACGGCTCGGTGATCGAGCGGGTGTCATCGTAGATGTCCTTGATTGCCGCACACAGCTCGTCACTGCTCACCGTCACCACTTCGTCGACGAAGTGCCGGCACAGCTCAAAACAATGGGCACCAATCTGCGCCACTGCCACGCCATCGGCAAACGTGCCGACCTGCGGCAGGATCACCCGTTCGCCAGCGGCCATGGCCGCCTGCAGGCAGTTGGAGTCCTCCGGCTCGACGCCGATCACCTTCACCTCCGGGCGCAGGTACTTCACATAAGCGGCGATGCCGGCGATCAAGCCGCCACCACCCACCGGCACGAAGATGGCATCGAGCGCACCGGGGTGCTGACGAAGGATTTCCATCGCCACGGTACCCTGCCCGGCGATCACGTCCGGGTCATCGAAGGGGGGCACGAAGGTGGCACCCTCGCTGTCGGCCAGCTTCAGTGCATGGGCCAAGGCATGGGGGAAGCTTTCACCGTGCAGCACCACATGCCCACCGCGCGATCGCACCCCTTCCACCTTCAATGAAGGTGTGGTGGTCGGCATGACGATGGTGGCCTTCAGGCCCAGGTGCGATGCGGCCAGGGCCACACCCTGGGCATGGTTGCCTGCCGATGCAGTGATTACCCCGCGCTCACGCTGCGCGCTGGTCAGGCGCGACAACCGGGTGTAGGCACCGCGAATCTTGAACGAGAAAGTAGGCTGCAGGTCTTCGCGCTTTAGCAACACCTGGTTGCCCAGGCTGGCCGACAAGGCGGGCGCGGCTTGCAGTGGGGTTTCGATGGCCAGGTCGTATACCGGGGCGGCAAGAATGCGCCGCACATGCTCCGACAGCAGTTGCTGGGGGGTGACGGCAGGGCGTGGGACGCTGAAGCTGGTCATCTCTGACTCCTTGGCTATTTTCACGTTGCCCAGGAGTCAGAGAGAAAAAACCCGCCTCCAGGGCGGGTTCGGTGCACGTACGCGCTAGCCCGCCAAGCTGATAATGGCGGTAATAATAATGGCGTTCACGTGCTGGAAAGTGTTCATGGGTAGGAACTTAGCCTGCCGCGGAGTCACAAGTCAACACTTGGCTTGCTGCGCCGAGAGCGGCACATCGAACACCTTGTCGAAAGCCCACTGGAACACAAAGGCGTACACGAAGAAGAACACGAACAGCGCCAGGTTGGTCAGCAGCGCCGCCCACAGGCTCACGCCCAGCCAGTAGGCCACCAGTGGCAGCAGGATCAACACCAACCCGCCCTCAAAGCCCAAGGCGTGCAGCAGGCGCCGCAGGAAGGTGCGCTCACGCTGTTGCTGGCGTGCTTCCCAGCGTTCGAAGGCCCAGTTGAAGCCCATGTTCCAGCTCATGGCGATACCCGACATCAGCACCGACAGCACGGCCGACTGCGCCATGCCTGCACCGAACGCCAGCTCCAGCGCAGGTGCCACGCAGGCCACGGCGATGGCTTCGTAAAGAATGGCCTGGACGATCTTGCGTGCCTTGCCTTGCATGTTCAGCTCCCGGGTAAACGACCTGTAAAACTACAAGAACTGGCCCAGAAGAAAAAGCCTGGCATTTGGACAAGCCAGCATTCGGCTGATCAGCTACGCGGTGTTTCTCTTCAGGTGCCTGCCCGCTGCCACAGGGACCCCACCGATGTCAGCCCCTGTCGAGGCATGCCTGCGAACAGGCGGGCACAGGCACTGCATCAACCCGCAGGCAGGCGAATCCTGAACTGTGCTCCACCGAGTGCCGACTGCGCCACGGTCAAGGTACCGCCCTGCCCCTCGATCGCTCGCCGGCTGATCGCCAGCCCCAGGCCAAACCCACCGGTATTGCGATCCCGGCTGCGGTCCAGGCGATAGAAAGGCTGGAAGATCCGCTCGCGCTCCTGCGCCGGAATGCCGATCCCGTCATCCTCGACCGTCAACAGGCAGGCGCCATCCGCTTCCAGGCGCAAGCGCAGCAGCAGGCTTTCATCGCAATAGCGCATGGCGTTGCGCACCAGGTTCTGCACGGCCCGCGCCGTCAGCCGTGGGTCCAGCACAAAGCGCGGTAACTCGCTTTCGGCCTGCACTTCCCACTGGATACCCCGGCCATCGAGCTCCTCGGCAAACCCGCCCAGCACACTGTCAACCAACTCCAGCAACGACACCTCGACCCGCTCGCGGGCCTGGTCAGCGTTGTACAGGCGGCTGTAGGACAGCAACTCCAGCACCAGTTCATCCAGCTCACGCACATGCCCGACCAGCTCCAGCAGGCGCTTGCGGCTGGCCGGCGGCACTTCGTCGAACAACAGCACCAGGCCGAAGTCCAGCCGGGTCAGTGGCGTACGCAGTTCGTGCGATACCGCATTGAGCAGCTCGCGCTGTTGGTTGACATGGCGCTCCAGGTCACTGGCCATGGTGTCGAATACCCCAGCCAGCTCCCCGATGTTGGAGTGTGGCGAAATGTGCGTACGCTCGGCCATCTGCCCCTGGCCCAGGCGCCGGGCAGTTTCCTTCAGGCGCTCAAGGTCACGCCAGTGCGGCCATACCCACAGCAGCAGGCAACCAAGCATGGCCGCACCAATCAGCACGGTCACGCCCCAGGACAGCACATTGATGTCCAGCGGGTCGGGGGGTGAATGCAGGCGCACCAGCCATTGCTTGTCCAGCGGCGCCAGGATCGTCTCGTAGTAGCCCCATTCGGCGATCCGCACCGCGTACAGGCCGTGCTCCAGGCGCGCCTGTTCTTCATCGCTCAAGTCGGCCTGGTCCATGCGCAGCAGCTGCAATTGCAGCGGCGCGAAATCATCCGCCAGCTCCTGCTCTACTGCCGGCCACTGCTCACGTGGCGCCTGGCGGAACTGGCGCACGATCAACGACTGCACACCCTTGGCCTGGTCCAGGTTGTAGGCCATGAAGCGGTCATGGAACATCCCGACAATGGTGTCGGGGATGAACAGCAACGCACCGGCGTAGGCGACGATGATCACCAGGTACAGCCGCACCAGGATCTTGAGCATTGCAGGTCAGCACTCCCACTCGACGCGGCTGAACAGGTAGCCCTTGCCCCACACGGTCTTGATCTTGCGCGCTTCCCCGGCGTTATCGTCGAACTTGCGCCGCAGCTTGGAGATGGCTACGTCCACCGAGCGGTCGGTGCCGTTGAACTCGATGCCGCGCAGCTGCTGCAGGATGCGGTCGCGGTTCATCACCTCACCGGCATTGCGCGCCAGCACCACCAGGAGGTTGTACTCGCCACTGGACAGTTCCACTTCTTCGCCGCGCCAGCTGACCGTGCGCTCGGCCAGGTCGATCCGCAGGCCACCGATAAGGATCAGCTCGTTGTCCAGCCGTGGCTCGTTGACACTGCTGCGGCGCAGCAGGGTACGCACCCGGGCCAGCAATACCCGAGGCTCGCAGGGTTTGGTCACATAGTCATCAGCGCCCATTTCCAGGCCCAGCACCTGGTCATGGCTGTCATCGCGGGCAGTCAGCATCAGGATCGGCAAGCCCTGGGACTCCTGGCGCAGCAGACGGCACAGTTGCAACCCGTCGATGCCCGGCAGCATCAGGTCGAGGATGACCAGGTCGGGCTTTTGCCGGCGGTACTCGTCCAGCACGTGATCGCCCCGAGCGATCACCTGGACATGGAAGTCGTTGCGTTGCAGGTAGCTGGCGATCAGCTCGGACAGGGCGCTGTCGTCTTCGACCAGGAAAATATTCGGCATAGGCGCTTGGGGATCTAGGTTGTGGTAGACCTGACAGAGCTGTTCGGGGCTTGCCCGCGAACAGTTCAGCACAGGAATACTCAGGATATAGAACACCACGACAAGACAGGATTGTTCTTCACACTTTTTCACACTCGCCCTACAGGTATTAACAGCCGCTTGGGCAGCACCTGCCTTAGCATAGGCACGGTCATCATCGGAAGATCCGCATGCCTACTATCCCCTCCCCGCGCCTGCGCCATCTGGCGCTGTTGGCGTTGCTGAGCCTGGCCCTTGCCGGCTGCAACGACAGTGCCGAGCAAGACCAACAGCCCCCCACCCCGCAAGTTCGGGTTGAAACCCTGCAACTCCAGCCGCTGGCCATCAGCAGTGAACTCAGCGGCCGCATCCTGGCACCGCGCACCGCCGAAGTGCGTGCGCGGGTCGCCGGTGTGGTGCTCAAGCGGGTGTACCGCGAAGGCAGTGACGTCAAGCAGGGCGACGTGCTGTTTTTGATCGACCCGGCACCGTTCAAGGCCGACCACGACAGCGCCCGCGCCACCTTGGCCAAGGCCGAAGCCACCCGTTACCAGGCACGTCTGCAGGAGCAGCGCTACCGCCAGCTGGTCGACGACAAGGCCGTCAGCCGCCAGGAATACGACAACGCCAAGGCCAGCTTCATGCAGGCCGATGCCGCAGTGGCCGAAGCCAGGGCGGCACTGGAGCGCGCCCGGCTGAACCTCGGCTACGCCACCGTCACCGCGCCGATCTCCGGCCGTATCGGCCGGGCCCAGGTTACCGAAGGCGCACTGGTCGGGCAAAACGAGACCACGCCGCTGGCGACCATTCAGCAGCTGGACCCGATCCATGCCGATGTTACCCAGTCGACCCGCGAGCTCAACGCCCTGCGCCGTGCCTTGCGTGCCGGCGAGCTGCAGCAGGTGGGCGATGGCCAGGCCCGCGCCACGCTGATCCAGGACGACGGCAGTGCCTACCCACTACCCGGCACGCTGCTGTTCTCCGACATCAGTGTCGACCCCAGCACCAACCAGATCACCCTGCGCAGCGAGTTCCCCAACCCGGACCTCGATCTGTTGCCCGGCAGCTACGTGCGCGTCCGCCTGGAGCAGGCCGTGCAACCCAGCGGCCTGAGCGTGCCGCAGCGCGCCGTGCTGCGTGACAGCGCCGGCGTACCCAAGGTGCTGGTGGTCGACCAGCAGGCGCGGGTCAGCGAGCGCCAAGTGGTACTGGGCAGTGCCCAGGGCGATCGCTGGATTGTCAGCGAGGGCCTGGCCCCCGGCGAGCGCGTGGTGGTCGAGGGGCTGCAACACGTCAAGGCCGGTGACCAGGTGCAGGTCGACAACGCATCCGGGGCACCGCCCATCGCACAGCACACCGGCCAGTGAGGGCCTGATTCATGCCGCAATTCTTCATCGACCGCCCGGTATTCGCCTGGGTCGTCGCCCTGTTCATCCTGCTGGCCGGTGCGCTGGCCATCCCCCAGCTGCCGGTGGCCCAGTACCCCAACGTGGCACCGCCGCAGGTGGAGATCTACGCGGTGTACCCAGGCGCCTCGGCGGCGACCATGGACGAGAGCGTGGTCAGCCTGATCGAGCAGGAGCTAAACGGCGCCGACAACCTGCTGTATTTCGAATCGCAGAGCAGCCTGGGCAGCGCCACCATCACCGCCACCTTTGCCCCGGGCACCCACCCGGACCTGGCCCAGGTCGATGTGCAGAACCGCCTGAAGGTGGTCGAGTCGCGGCTGCCGCGCCCGGTCACCCAGCAGGGCCTGCAAGTGGAAAAGGTGTCCACCGGCTTCCTGCTGCTGGGCACCCTCACCTCTGAAGACGGCAAGCTCGACGAAACCGCACTGTCGGACATTCTCGCGCGCAACGTGATGAACGAGATCCGCCGCCTCAAGGGCGTCGGCAAGGCCCAGCTGTACGGCTCGGAGCGCGCCATGCGCATCTGGATCGACCCGGGCAAGCTGATCGGCTTCAACCTCACGCCCAACGACGTCGCCGAGGCCATTGCGGCGCAGAATGCCCAGGTCGCGCCTGGCAGCATCGGCGACCTGCCCAGCCGCGACACCCAGGAAATCACCGCCAACGTGGTGGTCAAGGGCCAACTGAGCACCCCCGAGGAATTCGCCGCCATTGTCCTGCGCGCCAACCTGGATGGCTCCACGGTCACCGTCGGTGATGTCGCCCGGGTCGAGATCGGCGCCCAGGAATACCAGTACGGCACGCGCCTGAACGGCAAGCCGGCCACCGCGTTCAGCGTGCAGCTGTCGCCGGGTGCCAATGCCATGGAAACCGCCACCCTGGTGCGGGCGAAAATGCAGGAACTGGCGCGTTACTTCCCGGAAGGCGTCAAGTACGACATCCCCTATGACACCTCGCCGTTCGTCAAGGTGTCCATCGAGCAGGTCATTACCACCCTGTTCGAAGCCATGTTGCTGGTGTTCGCGGTGATGTTCCTGTTCCTGCAGAACCTGCGCTACACCCTGATCCCCACCCTGGTGGTGCCGGTGGCGCTGATGGGTACCTTCGCGGTCATGCTGGCCATGGGCTTCTCGGTCAACGTGCTGACCCTGTTCGGCATGGTGCTGGCCATCGGCATTCTGGTCGACGATGCCATCGTGGTGGTGGAGAACGTCGAGCGCATCATGACCGAGGAAGGCCTGCCGCCCAAGGAAGCGACGCGCAAGGCCATGGGCCAGATCAGCGGTGCAATCGTCGGCATCACCCTGGTGCTGGTGGCGGTGTTCCTGCCCATGGCCTTCATGCAGGGCTCGGTGGGGGTGATCTACCAGCAGTTCTCGCTGTCGATGGCCGTGTCGATCCTGTTCTCGGCATTCCTGGCCCTCAGCCTCACCCCGGCGCTGTGCGCCACCTTGCTCAAGCCGGTGGCCAAGGGCGAGCACCATGAACGCAAAGGCTTCTTCGGCTGGTTCAACCGGCGCTTTGAAAGCATGAGCAACGGCTATGAGCGCTGGGTGGTGCAGGCGCTCAAGCGCAGCGGCCGCTATCTGCTGGTGTACGCGGTGCTGCTGGCGGTCCTGGGCTATGGCTTCAGCCAGTTGCCCACGGCGTTCCTGCCCACCGAAGACCAGGGCTACACCATCACCGACACCCAGCTGCCACCAGGGGCCAGCCGCATGCGCACCGAGCAGGTGGCCGCGCAAATCGAGGCACACAACGCCGAAGAACCCGGCGTGGGCAACACCACCGTGATCCTCGGCTTCAGCTTCTCTGGTAGCGGGCAAAACGCGGCGCTGACCTTCACCACCCTCAAGGACTGGTCCGAGCGTGGTGCCGACGACAGCGCCCAATCGATTGCCGACCGCGCCAGCGCGGCCTTCTCTCAGCTGAAGGACGCCGTGGCGTTTTCGGTGCTGCCGCCGCCTATCGACGGCCTGGGCGAGTCCACCGGCTTCGAATTCCGCCTGCAGGACCGCGGTGGTATGGGCCACGCCGAGCTGATGGCCGCCCGCGATACGCTGCTGGCCACTGCCGGCAAAAGCAAGGTGCTGACCAACGTGCGCGAAGCCTCGCTGGCCGAAAGCCCGCAGGTGCAACTGGAGATCGACCGCCGCCAGGCCAATGCCCTGGGCGTGTCGTTTGCCGACATCGGCTCGGTACTGGATGTGGCGGTGGGCTCCAGCTACGTCAACGACTTCCCCAACCAGGGCCGCATGCAGCGGGTGGTGGTGCAGGCCGAAGGCGACCAGCGCAGCCAGGTCGAAGACCTGCTGAAAATCCACGTACGCAACAAAAGCGGCAAGATGGTGCCACTGGGCGCATTCGTCCAGGCCAAGTGGGTCAGCGGCCCAGTGCAGTTGACCCGCTACAACGGCTACCCGGCGGTGTCGATTTCCGGTGAGCCGGCAGCCGGCCACAGTTCGGGCGAAGCCATGGCCGAAATCGAACGCCTGGTGGCGCAGCTGCCACCCGGCGCTGGCCTGGAGTGGACCGGCCTGTCGCTGCAGGAGCGCTTGTCCGGCAGCCAGGCGCCGATGCTGATGACATTGTCGTTGCTGATCGTGTTCCTGTGCCTGGCAGCGCTGTACGAAAGCTGGTCGATCCCGACCGCCGTGCTGCTGGTGGTACCGCTCGGTATCCTGGGTGCGGTGCTGGCCGTGACCCTGCGCGGCATGCCCAACGACGTGTTCTTCAAGGTTGGCCTGATTACCCTGATCGGCCTGTCGGCGAAGAACGCCATCCTGATCATCGAGTTTGCCAAGCACCTGGTCGACCAGGGTATGGACGCCGTTGACGCCGCCGTGCAGGCTGCTCGCCTGCGCCTGCGGCCGATCGTGATGACCTCGCTGGCGTTCATCCTCGGGGTGGTACCGCTGGCCATCGCCACCGGCGCGAGCTCGGCCAGCCAGCAGGCCATTGGAACCGGGGTGATCGGCGGCATGCTCAGCGCCACCCTGGGGGTGGTGTTCGTGCCGGTGTTCTTCGTGGTGGTGATGCGCCTTGCGGGACGGCGTCAGGCGCGTGACGCCAACGCACAAGCCGGGATCAGCGAAAGCTGACTGGACAAGCCCCGTGTGAAATGGGAGGGTTCCCGGCAATGACTGCCCGGAGCCCTTTTTCATGCCTGATGCACTGCCCCCCTGCTCCATCCTCATTCTCGCCGGCGGCCGTGGCCAACGCATGGGCGGCCGTGACAAAGGCCTGGTCGCGTGGCAGGGCGAACCGCTGGTTGCGCATGTACAGCGGGTGGTGCGGCCGCTAAGCGATGACCTGGTGATTTCCTGCAACCGTAACCAGGAGGCTTACCGTACGTACGCTGACCAGTTGGTGGGCGATACCGAAGCGGACTTCCCCGGCCCGTTGGCGGGGGTGATTGCCGGGCTCAAGGTGGCACGGCATGAGTGGATGGTGGTACTGGCCTGCGATGCACCACTGGTTGACCGCGATTTGATCGAGGAGCTGCTAAGGCTGGCGGTGGCCAGTGACAGTGCGGCAATGGTACGTCAGGGTGGGTTTTGGCAGCCGATGTTCAGCGTGCTGCCACGCCGGATACTGCCAATGCTGGAGCAGGTCTGGGCGACGGGAGAGCGGAGTTTGCAGAAGGCCTTGCTGCGCGAGGCGGTGCAGGGGTTGGAGTGTGCCGATGATGATCGCCGGTTGAGCAACTTCAACAGCCCGGAACTGCTGCAAGGCTGAGATTCTCTGCTGCCTGTACCGGCCTCTTCGCGGGTAAACCCGCTCCCACAGGGACCGCGGGGAATTCGAACACGGTGATGAACCTGTGGGAGCGGGTTTACCCGCGAAGAGGCCGGTACAGGTAATGCATCATCCAGCAGACAACTCCGCGACACTGATCTCGCGCATCCTGAACTTCTGCACCTTCCCGGTCACCGTCATCGGGAACTCGTCGACAAAGCGGAAGTACCGGGGCACCTTGAAGTGCGCGATCCGCGCCTTGGCCCACGCGCGCAGGTCCTCCTCGCTGGCCATTTGCCCCGGGTGCAAGCGCACCCAGGCCACGATCTCTTCACCGTACTTGCTGCACGGCACGCCAATCACTTGCACATCCGCCACCGCCGGGTGGGTGAAGAAGAACTCTTCCAGCTCGCGCGGGTAGATGTTCTCGCCGCCGCGAATGATCATGTCCTTGCTGCGCCCGACGATGCGCACGTAGCCCTGCTCGTCCATCACCGCCAGGTCACCGGTATGCATCCAGCCCTCTTCATCGATACTTTCAGCCGTGGCCTTGGGGTTGTTCCAGTAGCCCAGCATCACGCTGTAGCCACGGGTGCAGAGCTCGCCGATCTCGCCGCGCGGCAGGGTGTTGCCGTCGGCATCCATCACCTTGCTCTCCAGCCATGGCTGGGTGCGGCCGACGCTGGTCACGCGGCGTTCCAGGTCGTCTGTAGCGCCGGTCTGCAGCGACACCGGGCTGGTCTCGGTCATGCCGTAGGCAATCTGCACCTCCGCCATGTGCATCTCGCCAATCACCCGGCGCATGACCTCGATCGGGCAGGTGGCGCCGGCCATGATGCCGGTACGCAGGCTCGACAGGTCGAATTCGCCCCGCTGTGGGTGGTCCAGCTCGGCGATGAACATGGTTGGCACGCCGTACAGCGCGGTGGCCTTTTCTTCGGCCACCGCACTTAACGTGGCCAGTGGGTCGAAGGCGTCATTGGGGTAGATCAGCGTGCTGCCGTGAGTCATGCAGCCCAGGTTGGCCATGACCATGCCGAAGCAGTGGTAAAGCGGTACCGGCACTACCAACCGGTCGTGCTCGGTCAGGCCCAGGCTTTCGCCGACCATGTAGCCGTTGTTGAGGATGTTACTGTGGCTAAGCGTGGCGCCTTTGGGGAAACCCGTAGTGCCAGAGGTGTACTGGATGTTGATCGGGTCGTCGCAGCGCAGTTGGGCCTGGCGCTCGGCCAGGGCCTCGCGGCTGACGGACTCAGCGCGAGCTTGCAGATCGGGCCAGGCGAGAAAGCCCACCGGCGGCGTGGCAGCCAGGCTGACCACGCCGCGCAGCTCAGGGAAGCGTTCGCTTGTCAGCACGCCCGGCTGGCCGTTCCCCAGGCCCGGAATGAGACCGAGCAGCATGGCGTGGTAATCGGAAGTCTTGAACGCGTCGGCACAGATGATCCAGCGACAGCCGGACTGGCCAAGCGCGTAGTCCAGCTCGCTGGAGCGATAGGCCGGGTTGATGTTGACCAGGATCGCGCCAACCTTGGCGCTGGCGAACTGGGTAATGCACCATTCGGCGCAGTTGGGTGCCCAGATGCCCAGGCGGTCACCCGGTTGCACGCCCAGGGCCATCAGCGCACGAGCGTGCTGATCGACGGCATCGGCCAGTTGCTGCCAGGTAAAGCGCAGGGCCTGGTGGCGGACCACCAAGGCTTCGCGCTCGGGGAAGCGGGCGACGGTGGTGTCGAAGGCGTCGCCGATGCATTGGGTTAGCAGGGGCTTGTCCTGGTTGCCCTGGGAGTAGCTTGGCTGGGGCATGGGCGTTCTCTTGTTGTTCTTGTGCTTTCTGTGCCGGCTGCTTCGCGGCTAACCCCGCGAAGCAGCGCACATCGGTTTAGCGGACGAACACCTGCGGCGTGGTGGTGGACATGTCACCACCCGGCAACTTGATGTTCTTCACCTTTTCCAGGGTATCGGGGTTGAACACCGCAAGGTCATTGAAAGTGCCGCCCAAGTACAGCTTGTCGCCCTTTTTGTCGAAGGTGACGCAGTAGTAGGTGTGCTCCAGATTAGCCGCCTTGATCAGCTTGCGCTGCTTGATGTCGTATTTGGCCAGGCGGTTGAGTACGCCGTAGATCTGGTTAGGGTCCTTGGGCGAGCGCAGGCCGGTGAAGTAAAGCTCGGTCAGGTCGGCGAATTCCTGGGTGTGGGTCTTGCCTGTCTTCAAGTCGACACTGAGGTAGCCGTACAGCAGCTCGGCGTCGTTCGGGTCCTGCTTCTCATCCTTGAACTTGGCAATGGTGTACAACATCGAGAACTCGTGGCGCGGGTTCTGGTGCGGCCAGAAATACAGCACGTCCGGGGCGCTGTAGCCCTTGCGGTTCCAATTGCGAAGCGGCAAGGCCACGGTGTACTTGCCGGTCTTCACGTCCATCTTGTAGATATCCGGCCCGGCGAAATACAGCGTGCCATCGTCGGCGGTGCGCATCAGGTACACCTGGCGCGGCATGGGGTAGGTACGCACCGGCTTGGCCGCAAGGCCATCGGCGCTGTTGAACACTTCCAGCCGTGGCGGCTTTACCACATAGTGGTCGTTCAGGCGCTGGGTCGGGTTGACCGTGGCGTACACCTCCTTGCCGTCCGGGCTGACGGCGAACGAGTACATCGACCGGCCCACCTCGCCTGGCACGCTCGACAGGTTGGCGTGGAAGGTGTTCTTGCAGGTGTCCAGGTCGATGCCGTAGATGTCGCCGTAGTGGTTGTTGAGCACGTAGGCGGTGCGGTTGTCAGGCGCCATCATTGCGGTGCCAGGGCCGAACTTGTCGGGCATGACGCAGCTCTTGTACACCGTGTCGCTGGCGACATCGACCACATGCAGGTTGTTCGGGTAATTGGTCACGATCATGTATTCGTGGCCAGCCTTCAGTGCCGGCCCGGTGTCGTCGGCCTGTACCAGACCGGCAAAGGCCGTGGCGGCGATGGTGAGCGCGAGTGGCGCGCAGCGTCCAGCTTTCATGCGGTTTCCCCTTGTCATTCTTGTTGGGCCGTCACTTGTCTTTCGGGAACACGGTGCCGAGGTTGCGCCAGTCCTCTGCCGAGTTGGTCGCCTGGGCGTTCCAGTCCTGGTAGGTGCTCATCATGTCCGGCACCTGGGCCGGCCACCAGCAAGGGTCGGAGCAGCCATACAGGTCGGCCTCCATCGGCTGGCACAGCGAACTCACGCCACCAAAGGCGTCCACCTCCCAGCCCGGGTCGGTAGTGGCCGTGCAGCCTGCCACCGCACTCATTGCCATCACTTCTTCGACACGGTCTTCGGCGGCAGCCTGCTCGAGGATGCGCGCCTTGTTGTTCAGGGGCTTCAAGTGCTTCATGTCAGTGCGCCTTCCGCGGGGTGATGTAGCGATCGATGAAGGCCGGGTTGGCGGCCATGATGCGGCTGTAGACTTCGATGCCGAAGTCCACCCAGTCGCGCATCAGTTCGCAGTAGTGGTAGGTCGGGTGCTGCGGATCGCCATAGCGCGCATAGCTTTCGTGGTAGCAGCCGCCCGAGCAGAGGTTGCGGATGCGGCAGCTTTCGCACCCTGTGTTGCTGCGGTCCAGGCGCTGCGACAGGAAGTCGTTGAGCTGAGCTTGCTTGACACCTTGGTGCACGTTGCCGAAGGTCGGCAGGTTGGAGCCGGTAAAGCGGTGGCACAGGTTCAATTCGCCCTTGTGGTCCACCGCCAGCATTTTCAGCCCGGCACCGCACGGCAGGGCCTTCTTGTGGCCCTCGTGGATATCGGTAATCAGCTGGTGCAGATTGGAGAACCCGATATTGCGGTGTTCCAGCGCCGCCTCCAGGTACTTGCGGCCCAGCGCCTTCATGTTGGCAAACACCTGCACCAGCTCTTCGCCAGTCAGGTTGAAGTCGGCCATGTCGCCTGAGGTGACCGGGGCAAAGCCGACCTCGGCGAAGCCCATTTCGTTGAACAGGTGGTTCCAGATGGTTTCGACATCGGTAATGCCACGCGTCAGCGTGACCCGCGCGCCTACCGGGCGGCTGGTATAGCGCGACAGCAACAGGTCGGCCTTGCGCCGCACCACGTCATAGGTGCCCTGCCCGCCCACGGTGATGCGGTTGCGGTCGTGCACGGTCTTGGGGCCGTCGATACTGATCGACAGGCCGAAGCGGTGGGCGTTGAGCCAATCGATGATTTCTTCGGTGAGCAAGGTGGCATTGGTGGTCATGATGAACTCCACCTGCTTGCCCGCCTCGGCAAAACGCCGCTCGCAGTAGGCCACCATGTGCTCGATCAACGGCCGGTTTGACAGCGGTTCGCCACCGAAGAACACCACGCTGTAGCGCGTCTCGTCGGGCGACTCCTTGAGCAGCATCTCTACCGAGGCTTCGGCGGTGTCAGTGCTCATCTTCTTGCCGGCCGAAGGCTTGTCCAGGTCTTCCTTGTAGCAGTAGGTACAGCTGAGGTTGCAACCGGTGTTGACGTTGAGTACCACGGTATTCAGCGCGGTGCGCTCGACCTGCTTGAGGGCGATTTCCGGGGTCAGCGGCGAGCCGTCGCTGACCAGCTCCAGCGCGATCAGCTCGCGCAAGGTGTCCTGAATATCGTCGCCGGCAAACTGCTGGCCAAGGCGCTGCATCAGCTCCTCGGCCGAGCAGCCGTGCTGGCGCAAGGCGTCGATGATGCTGCCGGTCACCGCATCGGTGGCAAACAGCGAACTGCTGGGGATATGGAACAGCATGCGGTCGGCATCGACCTGCACTTCATGCAGGTTGCGTTCGACCAGGTTCAGTTGTGCGCCCATGGCGACCTCCCGATAATCGATCCGTTGGAAAACCGTTGCGCCTTGCCGTTACGGCAGCGGCGGGTTGTTCCAGCGCTGAACGGTGACGATCAGGTGCCCTTCGCCGGTCTGGCCGCCGTCGGCCAGGGTGGCGATGACCTTCAGGTTACCGGCGTTGTTGGTCATCATCTTGCGCTCGGGGTTGGGGCCCGCACCGCCTGGCACGAACACCCCGTCGGCCTGCATCTTGCCGGCGAACTTGAGGTCTTCGTCCTCTACCGCACGCTCGTTGAAGGGCTCGACCTTCCAGCTGGCCGGCAGGTAGCCGATGCGCAGCGGCTGGCCGTTGGCATCCTTACCCCAGGCTTCGGCCTCGAAACGGCCCTGCACTTTTGGCACCGAGGCGCCGTTCTCGCCAATGCGGGCAATGGAGAAGGCCGGCACCACTTTCACTTCGTCGACCTTGTCGTAGACCGCCAGGTTGCCACCTTTGAGCGCCCCTACCGCGACCTCGCGCTGGCCAGGCTTGGCATCGGCCGCAGCGCGGGCCTTGACCCGTACCAGGGTCGGGGTCTGCTCCAGCACTTCGCTCACTTCCACCCCGGCGCCCAGGTCCGGCTTGCCGCTCAGGCCGCTGCCGACCAGGGTAATTTCGCTTTCAGCGCCAGCCTTGATGAACGCCGGCTGTACCGCCAGCAACCGCGCCTTGCCCTCTTTCACGGCGCTGAAGTCCAGGCCACGCTCATCGTGCTCGGCTTCGAACATACGGCCTTTCATCTCGCCGTCCAGCGCGGCGAACACCTGGCGCAGGCTGGCGTCGCCGACCTTGATGTTGCCCCGCCACTCGTAGCCGTTGTAAAGGATCGCCGAACCGCTGCCGTTGAACGGCGTGCCGTCGGCGTAAGCGCCCTTGACCTCGACCTTGAAGGTGTCACCCTCGTCGGCGGTCACGCTCATCACCCCACGGACATCGCCCTTGGCCAGCATGTGGCCGCTGAACGCCCACTGCCCCGCCAGCACGTCGGCCTTCGGTTTTGCCTGCTGCCATTCAGCCCAGGCCGGGTTGTCCAGCGGATAGCGCTTGGCAAGTTCCGGCACCACCTGTTGCAGGGCAATTGGCAACCAGTCGCGGTCCCGCGCCTGGGCCTGGTATTCGAGGGACGGCCACTGGCCCAGGTGGAAGTTGACCAGGTGCTCCCACTCCTTGGCCGGGCGACGTTGCAAGGCGACGCGAGCACCGGAGTGGCAACGGCCACAGGTTTCGCTGAGCTGGGTATCGAAGTGCTCGACAGTGTTGAGCCTGCGCTCCATGGCGTAGCGCACGCCATCGGTCTCGCTGGGCGCCAGGCCCTGCTTGTCGGCCAGGTACTTGACCAAGGTGCGGCGGTCGTCGTCGCTGATCTGCAAGCCGTGCATCACCTGCATGCGGGCGATGCTCATCAACCAGCCCTCCGGCGTTTTACGCTGGTGGCTGATACGGCTGTAGGTATCGTTGCCTTCAGGGATATGGCACCCCATGCATTTGTTCTGCAACAAGCTCGGGCCCTGCTCGGCCGCCATGGCCTGGGTGCTCAGCAGCGCGGCGGCGACCAGCGCCAGTTTGCCCGCATGCCGCCGGAGTCGAGTCATCTTCAAGGTCAGACCTCCACGGTTGTTGTTCTTATCGTTTTTCGCACGCTTTGGTACAGCAGGTGTGCATGTGAAGGTTGCGATACAGGAACTGTGCCAGTTGCGGTAAAAGCGTTTCCTTTCAACCTTTTAAGCGGTTTTCCGTGTTTGGTCAGCAGCAAAGATGGCCACTTGTAGCGTGCCATTTCGCGACAGGGTGTTTCATCCTGAGACAGTGGCCTGCGATGCAGGCCTTGGCGGGCATGCCCGCTCCCAAAGAAATCACACCGGCCTCAATTCTGTGCCCTACCGGTGGGAGCGGGCTTGTCCCGCGAAGAGGGCCGTACAAAGCAGTGTTTCACCAACGTCTCACACCGTCTCAATGTGCAACAGCGCACCCTTGCAATCGGAACCTTGCATCCCGGCAAAACCCAATCAGCTCAATGCCTTGCTGCCAACTGCCCACCTTGGCACGGCCATTGCGCCAGTGCCTGTCACATCCAATGACAAGAGGCACAGCCCCATGCTTTCCGACCTGCCCATCCTGCCCGCCACCCGCGCCTTTCTCGAACGCAAGCTGCAGATGCGCATCGGCGCCGACTGGCAGGACGCTGCCAGCGGTCGCACCCTGCAGTTCCGCAACCCGGCCACTGGCGAAGTGCTGGGTGAAGTGCCTGCCGCCGAGGCCGAAGATGTCGACCGCGCCGTGCGCGCCGCACGCCAGGCCTTCGACGACTCGCCCTGGAGCCGTCTGCGCCCGCGTGAGCGGCAGAACCTGCTGTGGCGCCTGGCCGAGCTGATGGAGCGCGACGCCCGCCAGTTGGCCGAACTCGAGTGCCTGAACAACGGCAAGAGCGCCGTCGTGGCCCAGGTGATGGACGTACAGCTGGCCATCGACTTCCTGCGCTATATGGCGGGCTGGGCCACCAAGATCGAGGGTAGCACTGTCGAGGCTTCCATGCCGTTGATGCCCAATGACCAGTTCCACGGCTTCGTGCGCCGCGAGGCAGTTGGCGTGGTCGGCGCCATCGTCGCCTGGAACTTCCCCCTGTTGCTGGCCTGCTGGAAGCTCGGCCCGGCGCTGGCCACCGGCTGCACCGTGGTGCTGAAGCCTGCCGATGAAACCCCGCTAAGCGTGCTCAAGCTTGCCGAACTGGTCGACGAGGCTGGTTACCCGGCCGGCGTGTTCAATGTGGTTACAGGTACCGGCCTGAACGCCGGCGCTGCGCTAAGCCGTCACCCCGGCGTAGACAAGCTGACCTTCACCGGCTCAACCGAAGTCGGCAAGCTGATCGGCAAGGCGGCCATGGATAACATGACCCGCGTCACCCTGGAGCTGGGCGGCAAGTCGCCGACCATCGTCATGCCTGATGCCAACCTGCAGGAAGCCGCAGCCGGCGCGGCCACGGCGATCTTCTTCAACCAGGGCCAGGTGTGCTGCGCCGGCTCGCGGCTGTACGTGCACCGCAAGCACTTCGACAACGTGGTGGCAGACATTGCCAGCATCGCCAATGGCATGACGCTGGGCAGCGGGTTGGACCCTGCGGTGCAGATGGGCCCGCTGATCTCGGCCAAGCAGCAAGACCGTGTCACCGGCTACATCGAACTTGGCCGCGAACTGGGCGCCACCATCGCCTGCGGCGGTGAAAGTTTCGGGCCTGGCTACTTCGTCAAGCCGACCGTGATCGTGGATGTCGACCAGCGTCACCGGCTGGTACAGGAAGAAATCTTCGGGCCGGTGCTGGTGGCGATGCCATTCGATGACATCGACGAAGTGATCGGCATGGCCAACGACAACCCCTATGGCCTGGGTGCAAGCATCTGGTCCAACGACCTGGGGGCCGTGCACCGCATGATCCCGCGCATCAAGTCCGGCTCGGTGTGGGTCAACTGCCACAGCGCGCTGGACCCGGCACTGCCGTTTGGTGGCTACAAGATGTCTGGCGTCGGGCGTGAGATGGGGGCCGCGGCCATCGAGCATTACACCGAGCTCAAGTCGGTGTTAATCAAGCTCTGATCTTCTGCCTTTTCTGGCCCTTTCGCGGGTAAACCCGCTCCCACAGGATCACCACAAATCTGAACGCTGTGGTGTCCCTGTGGGAGCGGGTTCACCCGCGAAGAGGCCAGATCAGGCAATACAAAAACAACAATAAAAACCATGGAGCAAACCCATGAGGCACACACTCGCCTGCACATTGGCCCTGCTGTTGACCGCACCCGCCACCCAAGCCTACGAGCTGTACAACCAGAACGGCACCACCCTGAACGCCGACCTCGAAGCCCTGTTCGGCGTCTTCCACAGCGATGAAAGCTACAACCAGGCCGGCAACCGCCAGCCCGGCAGCACCGCCTGGCAGGAGGGCTACGTGAAGTACGGCCTCAGCGGCAGCCAGGCACTGGCCGACAGCGGCGCGCTCTACGGCGCCGTCAACCTGCTCAGCTCCGCCACCTGGGGCGATGGCGACGCCGCTGGCCTTACCTTGGGCGACGAGCGCCGCACCGCCATCGAAGACCTGTACCTGGGCTGGCGCTCGGCCAGCCTGTTCCCGGCGCTGGGCGAAGATGGCGTGGACATTTCCGGTGGCCGCCAGGTAGTCACCCTGGGTGATGGTTTCCTGATCCAGGGTGACCCGGTCAACCTGGGCAAGGTCGACTTGGGCGCCAACTTCGACCGCGGCGGCGCCTACTACCTGGCCGCACGCAAGGCCTTCGACCGCACCGCTGTGCTACGCCTGGGCGGCAAACAGGGCTGGCGCGGCGACCTGATGTGGCTGAAGTCCGACAACCATTACCAGGCCGACACGTCGCTGGCGGTCGCCAACCTGGAGCACGTCGCCGACAACGGCACCGTCGGCCTGAGCTGGATCCGCGGCCTCGATGTAGACCAGCGCTACGCGCAGATCATGGGCCTGGAACACCGCGACGGCATGGACACCGCCAGCCTGCGCGGGCGTGGGAGCCTCGGTGTGAAGGACCTGGAGCTGGCCGCCGAGTACGTGACCCAGGACAAGACCGGCGGGCGCGAGAATGCCTGGTACCTGGAGGGCAACTGGACCTTCTCCCAACTGCCTTGGTCACCGACCGCCACCTACCGCTACAGCCGCTTCTCCGAAGGCTTCGACCCGCTGTTCTATGGCCTGAGCCGAGGCTACGGCACCTGGTTCCAGGGTGAAGTGGCAGCCAACTATGCCGGGCCGTTCAACAAGAACAGCCAAGTGCACCATGTAGCGCTGAAGGGCAAGCCACGGGACAATTTGACCGTCGGCGCGCTGTACTTCAACTTCGACACGCTGGACACCGACCAGGGCAACCTTGGCGGGCGCGAGTTGGACCTGTATGTGGAATGGATGGTCAACGACCACCTGCTGATCAGCCCGGTGGTGGGGTTCTACAAACCGGAGCGCAGTGCGGCCAATGGCGGTACGCAGCTGGGTGGGCGGGATACCGGGACTTACCTGCAATTGATTGTCGGGACCTTCTTCTGATCCGACATCCTGGGGCTGCTTCGCAGCCCATCGCGACGCAAGGCCGCTCCCACAGGGTGGACCTGCTCCCAAGGGTCGGATTGGTGTCCAACTTCTTGGGGGCAGTCCAAAGCTGGCGCGATCCCTGTGGGAGCGGCCTTACGTCGCGATGGGCCGCAAAGCGGCCCCGACAATCTCAAACCAACCCCTGCTCCCCCAGCCACCGCCGCACGCTCCTCTGCTGTTCACCCGCAAGCCCCGACAACACCGCCTCAACAGGCCGCCCACTGTGTATTTTTCGCACCACAGGCGCCAGTTCCACCCCCCGCAAATGCCAAACCCCCAGCGGCTGGTCCGCCGTCACCACGACCTCGGCTTCATCCACCAGCCCGTCACGCAGCACCGGCCGCCGCTCAACCCGCACCGCTTGCCAATCAGCCGCCTGATGGAGGGGTTGCGCATCCGGCCAACCTTGGCGCCGGGCCCAGAACGGTTGCCCCACCCGGCTTTGTTCCTGGGCATAAAAATCCCGGCCAATGCGGGCAAAACGCAAGAACAGCTGCTCGACCCGCTGCTGGTGAAACTGCCGCGCCAGCTCGGCCCGCTCAGGCCTGCGCAGCAACGTATTGATCACCACCGGCGCCTGCAATGCCGAAGAGAGCGACTGAAAAATCCCGTTGCCCGACAGCGGGTCAACGGCCATGGCGGCATCCCCCACCCGGATCCAGTCCTGCCCGACACATTCACCCGCCAGAATGGCGCTACTGCTGCGTGCATGCACCTGTGCCGGTATCAATGCCTGATCGTCGAACAGTTCAGCGACCAACGCGCTGCGGCCCCGCAACGCCACGCAATACGCTGCCAGCCCAGCCTTTCCCGGCAGCCCGGCAGCGTCCTGGGTGACTTGCCAGTAACAGCGGCCATCTTCCAGCCGTGCCATCCACGCCCAGCCATCCTCCAGGCTCTCCACCGCCGACGCAGGCGCACCGGGGCTACCCTGCCAGACATTGAGCAAGCTCACCGTTTCCGGCCCACGCAGGCGGTCTGCGGCCAGGGGCGCCTGACGGCCTCGGGCCTCGACCAGGAAATCAGCAGTCAGCACCTGCCCATCGTCCAGGCGCACATGATGACCGCCCCCCTGCACGACCTCTCGCACCCGCCCCTCGACCACACTCACGCCTGCGCGCTGAAGGTCTTCGCGCAGCGCCTGGTCAAAGCGTTGCCGGTCGAGCAAAAACTCCTGGTTCATGTGCAGGTGCTGGCCGTTCCAGAGCACCTGGCGAGTGGCCGGCATGGCCGCCTGGCTCAAGGCCTCGCCAAGGCCTGCGTGACGCAAGCCCTCCAGCACCCGCTGCGAAACGCCTTCAACTGCCGCGAAACGGCGCCATTGCGACACCACCGTCACGGTGTAACCCAACCGCCGCAAGCCAATGGCCGTGGCGGCACCCGCAGGGCCGGCGCCCAGCACCACAATGCGCAATTCAGCCATGGCGGCCACCTCGCCGCTCGGGCCCTTTGAAGGCCGCATGGTCACGCAACCAGTCATGCACCTGCTGGCGGTCCATTCCCTGGGCATCACGCAGCAAGGCGGCAATCTTCCCGCTCAACGCCGCGCAACCCAGGCTCGCACCCGCCCGCTCACTCGCACCCACGTACGCGCCAAAATCCGCCTGTCGAGTACCCAGCCACGACCACTGGCCCGGTGCACAGCGGGCATCGCCAGTGACCCGAATGACACCCGGGTAGCTGGCGGGGAACACCGGCCCACCCTGCGCCGGGCTGGATGCACACAACAGCACACCTGCGGCCAAAGCCTCGGCACAGGCCTGGTGCAGCACGGGCCGGTCCTGCTGCAAGCCCAGGCTCAGGTTGACCAGCGTGGCTCCCGACTCCACCAGCCACAGCAATGCGGCAGCCACCTGCAACGCACTGGTGCTGGCCTGGGCACTGAACACCTGGGCCACCAGCACCGACACAGGACCAGCCTGGTGTTGCAAGCTGGCGAGCACCGCACTGCCGTGCCCAAGTTGGTCGGGGAGCATTTCACCTTCGCGCAACTGGCCGTCTTCCAGCCAGAAACGGCGGGCGTCCCGCAAGCCGTTGGCCTGCTCCGGCGAGCAGCCGCTGTCGATGATGCCAACGCGCACGTCAGTGCCCATGCTTGATCACCTCCTGCGCCAGTACCTGCAACTGACCGTCATGCAGTTGCAGATGCAGGTCGGCATCGGCAAGGGTCGAAGCCCGGTGGCTGATCAGGATGCGCGTGCGCCCTGCGAACAACTGGTCGATGGCGGCGATCACTTCCCGCTCGGTGGTTTCATCCACCGCCGAAGTGGCCTCGTCCAGCACCAGGATCGCCGGGGCCTGCAACACTGCGCGGGCAATGGCGATACGTTGTTTCTGCCCCCCGGACAACTGCTGGCCGCGCTCGCCCAGCAGGCCATCCAGGCCCAGCGGCAGGCTTTCGACCAGGCTGTCCAGCCGCGCCAGGCGCACCACCCGTTCCAGTTGGTCACGGCTGGCCTCGGGCACGCCATAAGCCAGGTTCTGTGCCAGGGTGCCACGGAACAGCACGATGTCCTGGCTGACCACGGCGATTCGCCTGCGCAGTGCAACAAGGTCCAGGTCGCGCAGGTCGGTGCCGTCCAGCAGGATGCGTCCGGCGTCCGGGTCGTAGAAGCGCTGCAGCAGGTCGATCAGGGTTGACTTGCCCACCCCGGAGGCACCGCTGATGGCGACTTTCAGGCCGCCCGGGATGCTCACCTGCACGTTGTTCAGTACCGCACCCTGGCGCCCCTCATGGGCAAAGCTCAGCGCCTCCAGGCGCAACTCGCCGGGGCCATCGGGGATGGGCTGCGGGTTGGCGGCCTGATGTACCGCCACCGCTTCCTGCTTCAATTCCATCACCCTTCCCAGGCTCACAGCCATGCGCTGCACCGCCACGTACAAGCCCAACAGGCTCTGAACCGGCCCTACCGCCATGCCCATGTAAGTCGAAAAAGCGATCAGCGCGCCCAATTGCCAGGTGCCCTGGATAACCCACCACCCACCGACCAAAAACGCACAGGCGCGGCACCACGAGGTAAGCGTGCCGGGGATGGCCTGGGTGAAGAACTCGGTCACCTGCACCTTCAGCAGCTGGCGCATGTAGCCCTGGCCAAGCTGGTCCAGCCGCCCTGCTTCCCGGCCTTGCTGGCCGGCCGCCTGAATGAACTTCATCGCCGGCAGGGTCTCGACCAGGAACGACGACACATCCGCCGAGCGCTCACGCAAGTTGCGCACTTCGCGCTCCACCTTGCGCCGCATCCAGCGCAGCCATAGCACCTCGATCGGCACCAGCAGCGCCAGCAACAGGGACAACTGCCACGACAGCATCAGCATCAACGCCACTGCACCCACCAGGCCAATCACCGCCGACACCGCCGAGAACAACGAGTCCACGGCAAAGCGCTGGATCTCTGCCACATCGCCATCCAGCCGCGAAAGAATGTCGCCGATCCGCCGCCGCCCGTAGAAGGTCGGTGACAATTGCTGCAGATGGCGGTAAAGGTCGTCGCGCAGGGCGAACAGGATGCGCCCCGACAAGCGCGTATGCAGGTAGCGGTTGACCCCAGCCAGCACAGTGCCCAGCAGGCCCGCGCCGATCATGATTGCCGCCATGTGCCAAAGGGTCTGGTAGTCCTTGGCCAACAGCCCTTCGTCGATCAGGGTCTTGACCAGCCAGGGTTGCGCCAGCGCCAGCAGCGATGCACCCAGCGACAAGCCGAGCAACAGGCCGATAGCACGCCGGTGTGGGCGCACGAAACCATACAGCCAGGCCAACGCCTGGCGCATGAGTACAGGGTCGCTGGAGTCCACCAGCCTTGCGAACAGGCCGCCCACGTCAGCCGCGCAACTGCTTGAGCTTGCGGTACAGCGTCGCCCGGCTGATGCCCAGCGCCTCGGCGGCGGCCGACACATTGCCCTGTTGGCGGGCCAGGGCGCTGCGGATCTGTTCCAGTTCGTTGTCCTTCAGGCTGCCGGAGGGCGCTGTGCTGCTGGCCAGTTCGTCCAGCAGGCAATCGGTAAGGTGATCGAGGGTCAGCACCTGCTCGCCGTCCTCGCGCATGGCCAGCGCGGTGCGCACCACCATTTCCAGCTGGCGGATGTTGCCTGGCCAGTCGAAGCCTTCGAGCAACGCAGTCAACGCGGGGTCGAGGGTTACGCCACGCGCATTGGACTTGTCCAGCAGGCCCTGGATGATCACCGCCAGGTCATCACGTTCGCGCAGGGCCGGCAGGCGCAGCGACACACCGTTGACCCGGTAGTACAGGTCTTCACGGAAGTGTTGTTCCTGCACCAGGCGCTTGAGGTCGCGGTGGGTGGCGCAGATCAGCGCCACGTCAATGTCCTGCTCGTCGCCCGCCCCCAATGGGGCTACGCGGCGCTCCTGCAATACCCGCAGCAGGCGTGCTTGCAGGGCCAACGGCATGTCGCCGATTTCGTCGAGGAACAGGGTGCCGCCATGGGCCTGCATCAGCCGCCCTACCATGCCACCCCGGCGCGAGCCGGTGAAAGCGCCCTCACGGTAGCCGAACAGCTCGGACTCGATGAGCCCTTCGGGAATGGCCGCGCAGTTGACTGCCACGAACGGTTTGTCGGCACGCGGGCTGGCCTGGTGCAAGGCCCGGGCAACCACTTCCTTGCCGGTACCGGTTTCGCCCAGTAACAGCACTGGCAAACCATTGCCAAGCCCCTGGCGAGCCATGCGCAGGTTGCGCGCCAGGCGTTGATCACCACCGGCCAGTGCATCGAGTGCAGGCGACTGTTTGCTCAAGGCCGGTTTGCTGGGTGGCGTGCTGGAGCTGACCCGACCATGGCGCGGCAGCTGCAAGGCGCGGAAATAGAACTCACCCTTGGCGGTCTGCACGCTGCTCACCCCGCCTTGCCACAGGCGAGCGATAAAGGCCGGCGAACGCTCGCCCAGCAGGTCGGTGCTGCGCCGACCAAGCAGTTCGTGACGCGGCAACTGTAATAGCTGGCAGGCACTGTCGTTGGCAGCCAGCACTTCGCCATCCAGACTCAGGGCCAACAGGCCGTGCCAGGCACTGTTGAGGTACTGCGGCCGGCTGTGAAAGGCCAGCACCAACTGGTCCGGGTGGCACAGGCCGAACAGACGGCTTTCGATATTGCCGGCGGCCAGCATCAGCGTCGTCAGGCTGTCCTGTGGCTGCGCCATCACCCCTTCGCGGGTGATGTCGAGCACGCCGATCACTTCGCCACGCGGGTCGCGCAGGGGCACGGAGGTGCAGGAGAACGGGCTGAGGCGGTCAAGGTAATGTTCGCCGCAGTTGATCAGGGTAGGGCGGCCTTCCACCACCGCTGTACCTATCGCGTTGGTGCCACGCAGTGTTTCGCTCCAGCAGCTACCCGGTTGCAGGTCGCGCAGGCCCTCGCGGCTGAGTACGTGGGTCTGGCCCTCGATGGCCAGCACGTTGGCCTTGGCGTCGCCGAGGATGATGATGCCAGCCTTGCCCTGACGCGAGACCAGGTAGTCGAGTTCGGGGGTAACGGCATCGACCAACAGGCGGTTGCGCTCAAGCAGGGTACGCAAGTCATGGCCGTGTTCGAGGCCGAGGCCAACTTGCTCGCCTTGCAGGCTGTCCAGGCCATGGCCGAGGCTGCGGCGCCAGGAGGCGTCGATCTCGTCGCGCAGCATGCCCAACGGCAGCTCGCCTTCACTCGCCAGTCTCAGGCGGGCCTGGCGGGATTCGTGCAGCGGGTCTTGGGCGTTTGTTATTAGTTGTCGCGCCATTTTCTACTCCGGCTGTGCCCCGCAAGATGGCGGGAGACGGGCTTGGGAATTTTGCGCAGTGTGCGGGAGAAATGGCTGGGCGTCATCAGGTAGCGGATGGATTGGGGTGTAGCTGGGCTGGTGACCTGAAGCTGGCGCAATCCCTGTGGGGGGCTGGCTTGCCGGCGCCATCCCCGCGTCGCCTGCTTCGCGGGCTTGCCCGCTCCCACAGGGTTCACACCAGGCCTGAGGTCTGCGCTGTACCTGTGGGAGCGGGCGAGCCCGCGAAGAGGCCCTCAAGATCCCCCACATACCGCGCATAAATCAAAAATGCCCAAACCAGCCTTCAAACACCCCGCGCCTGTACAACCCTTTCCCGCCCCTTTCCGGTCTGCGCTTGGCCAAAAAACTAGTCATCCATCCGAGAAGTAATTGCCCACAAATGAAAAAACAGCAGTACAACGCAGAGAGTAGAAACCACCCACACTATGATAACACTGTCATCAGGTTTGTATGGCCCAAACAAACCGTCCCCGCCCATTGCATCTGTATAGACCCTCATCATAAGCACGAAATAGCAACCCGCAAGGCCCAATCGCCAATTACTTTTCAGCGATCTAAATACGGTTTTATTTAAGTACAACCTGAACACCACATCACACACTGCAAAAAAAACAAACAGCAGCACTTTCATTTTTTTGACTCACTCCTGAGCTGTTCCAATGTCGATGCCGACGAACCAAACTCGAACCACAACCCCCTCTTACCCAACTGCTTGAACTTCCTCTCCCTATCGGCTTCCAAATAGCGATATAAACGCCAGGCGCCTTTTTTGGGAACCCGCTGAGTTAAAGCCCGCCCAGAAAATACGAGATCTGCGCTGTAATAAGCCATGTTTCCCTCACGTTCACCATAACCCACCGACTTGGCAGCCTCCTGATATAGCTTCCGAACCGGCCCCACGACATCCGTGCGCCCTTCATAAAGCCCTCGGCCGTTCTCATAAAAGTTATTCCCACCATGGGCCATCAAGGGCATGCCATGAAACGCACATGTGGTACCTAAGCTAGCCATGCAGCTTGCCAAACCTGTAGCGGCCTGAGAGGCACCAGCGGCCATGCCGAAAACTTGCAGGGCCACTCGGCGAAATTCCGAGGCCAAGTTTTTAGCCTCACCTTCGATACTCTGGAGCCCTTCCTCCGGACTAATACGTCGCTGAACTACATCGTCCACCACTCGCTGCGCGTAATAGGCGAGCTCCCGATTGAACTGCATACGCAAGCTGCGATCCTGCAGGTACCGCGCACTGACAGTACAACCGTGACTGATCAACCCGGTGGCTGCAGCATTCACTTCCCAGAACGCCTGGTCCGGGCGATCGCCATATTCCTCTTGCCGGCTCATGGTATTTTCCCCCACGCCGCGTGCCCGGTTGTCCCGGCAGCATGGTGACTCCATCTGATCGAGCGGTAGCGAATTAGCAATTGCTCTTGCGCCTGCTGATCGGCCATCAACACGGCATGGGGTATATCCAGCTCCTGAGCGACGATCACCGCGCCTTCCAGCTTGATGGAAAAATATTTTTCCTGGTGACCTCCTGAGTGCGTGCGATAGAGGTCTATTTCACAGACGAGCGCCTCTTGGGAATCCACGGCCTGAGCCAGCAATGGACTGGCCTTGTCGACCAGTTTGGTGATCGACACGGGATGGTGAGTCGCGCGTCGGGTGTTGTCGGTGTTGGACATTGCGTGGTTCAACGCCAGCACCAGGATCTCATCCTGATGAGAGAGCTGGCATCGGTTACCAATGGACGGCTGCGAGTTGCAGCCTGCGGAGATCAAGCCCTGTCGCTCACCGTTTATCCGCATGTATCCGTTACTAGCCATGGCCAAATTTCCTTGTAGGTGGATGCCCAAGGTTACGGAGCAAGGAAAAGGCTGTATGTCGGCTGCGTCTGAAATGTTCTGGGCGTGCTTTAAACCTTTTGTTTATTCGGGCCTCTGTGAAGCTGCACGTGCCCGTGGGCAGGATGCCATGAGCTCAGTTCTGCAGCCGACCTCTTCATGGTTAAAACCACAGGGACGGCATCGCACCTTGGGTCACGCGATCCCTGTGGGAGCGGGCGAGCCCGCGAAGAGGCCCTCAAGGTCGATCAAGGCTGCTGATTCTGGCTCAGGAATTTGCCCACCGTCGCCGTGCCGTCCCCCGCATCCCCAGCCACCTGCCACAGCCGCCGCTCGATCCCCTGCGCCAGCAAGTGCCCTACCGCCGCTTCGATCGCCGACAGCACGCACAGCTGCGCCGGTTCATTGGTGGTATACCCCACCTCGGCTTCCAGCAGCTTCTTGAACTCGATGAACTTGAACACCCCGGCACTGCGCCCGACCGAGTAGATGGTCTTGCTGGTCATCACGTTGGCCAGCACCTGCCCGGTGCGCACGTCCACGGCGCGCAGGTTGACGGTGACCTGGTCCACCCGGTACTCGCGGGAGATGTCGATGCCCAGATAGCGCGCGCCTTCGCCGCCGCTGCGCACGTTGGTGTCGTAGGCAATGATGCCGCCCTCCAGCATCAGGTTGGCGGCCTGCAGCGGTGGCAGTTCGCCCATGATGTTTTCCGCTACATCCGGCTTTTTCTGCGATGCGCGGATGATCTTGCGCTCGGTCAGCAGGTTCTGCAGCCCTTCACGCTCCAGCACCACGAACCAGCCGCTGGCACTCAGGGCATCCATCAGCATGCTCGCCGCACCCTGGGTGACGCTGGTGGAGAACGAGCTGGCCGGGGTCGGCTTGTACTGCCCGGTCTGGTCGCGGAACCCGTACACCACTGCCATCAAGCGCCCCTTGGGCCGGGGCATGTTGATCAGGTCGTAGTAGGTCGAGGCCCGAGGGGTCAGGGTCGGGGTTTCCGAGTCCTGTTCGGCCGACATGGGTTCGCGCAGGCTGCAACCACTTTGCAGGCCCAGGGCGGTGAGGATCAGCAGCGTGCTCAGCAGACGTTTCATGGTGTTCTCTCCCCAACATAAAAGCCCTTCCCTCTCAGGGGTTCAGGCCGCTGACCTCAATGATCGAAATTTCTCCCGTGGCGCGATCGGTGACCTTGATGCTCAAGGCCCCGGAATCGTCGATGACGTCGATGAGAAACGCATCGGTCGCCATGCTGCCGGTACTGCCGTTACTGATGTTGTCGAGCAACTGCGACAACATCCGCGACTCCAGCTGGTTGCTGAAACGCTCCAGGGCCGTAGTGCCGGTAAAGGCCGAGGCGCGGTCCTCGAGGTCGGGGTCGTCGTGGTCGTTCTGCGCCTGGGCGTTGTTCAGCAGCCAGGTACCATTCAACGGGTTGCCGCCAAACGCCGGGTTCACCGGGGTGTACACCAGTTCCGTGGCCTGGGCCGCACAGGCGCTGGCCAGCAGGCAGGCGGCGATGCAACGGGGTATGCGATGGTTCATAGCTCGTCCCTCTCCAAGTCGGTGGTGTCCTGCAGCAGGCGTTGCAGCTTGCGTTGAATGATTTGCTGCTTGACCAGGTCGGCAGCTGCAACGGCCTCGTCTTTGAGCTCGGTGGTGTTCGGTGGCAGGAAGCGCCGGTACATGACTTCGCGCTCGAACTCCACGGTCACCAGGCTGCCCCAGCGCGCATCGGGGCGTTCGCGTACCACCAGGTTGAAGTCCAGGCGGCTGGTGGCACGCAGGCGGTCGGCGAAGTAGTAGTAAAAGTCGTGGCCGATGTGCGAGATGGTGTTGTCGACGATAAACCCCTGCATCTCGTCCTCCACCCCGGCCTTGGCCGATGTGGCCAACGCCAGCAGCAGGCACAACGCAGCCAGGCGCTTCATGGCGTATCTCCCGGGCCACTGTGGGTCTGCCCGCCGGCGGCACTATCGGTAAACGCCTGTTCGGCGACGAACTGCCAGTCGCTGTAGTGCTCAAGCCCTTCGAAACCGCTCCACTCGGTGTTGAAACCACTGCGTTTGAACGGTGTGTCGGCCGAGCGGCTGTGCACGCCAGTGATACGGCCGTCGATCGAACGCAGCAGGCCCCAATCGTCGCTGTTGGTGATGGGGTCGGGGTACAGCCGGCGAATGTGCCGGCGGGCCTGCGGAAAGCGGTTGTCCTGTAGCAGGTCAGCCAGGTCCTGCGGGTACTGGGCCAGCCCGGGGGATGCGCGGTAGTAGCTGCGCAGGGCCTGGGCGTACTGGCCGCCTACCCACAGCAACTGCCGTTCGCGGTCGCGCTGGGCGGCACTGGTCCAAAGCGTGCCGGTGGCTGCCAGGGCGACGCTACTGACCGCTATCAGCAGCAGCACGCCCAGGTAGGTGAAGCCGCCGTTGGCTTTACCATTCAGCGAAAAGGCTGCCATCACGCGCCCTCCCTGTGGCACCGCTCTTGATATCGGCCACGCCGCCCGCCACACCTTCTGGCGGGGGTACCAACTGCCAGGCATCGCTGCGCTCGGTAATCGGGTCGACCGGGGTGTTGCGCAGGTAGCGTTGTTCCACCAGTTGCTCCAGCGAATCCGGGTAGTGGCCGGTGTCGCCGTAGTAGTGGTCCAGCGCCTCGCGCAGCACCGCCAGGCTCTGGCGCAGGGTGGCCTCGCGGGAGCTTTCCAGGCTGTTGAAGTAGCGCGGCATGGCGATGGTCATCAGCGTGGCGATGATCGCCATCACCACCAGCAGTTCGATCAGGGTGAAGCCTTTGCTGCGTTTCATGGCTATCACCATTGCCCGTACGGGATGTTGTTGAGGCCTTTGCCGCGGGCCTTGGAGTACACGTCGAACACGTCTTCGCCTTCGCGCGGGTTGTCGGGGCTGCTCTCGTAGGCACGCAGGCCCCAACCGCCTTCATCTTCCGCCTTGGTCGCCAGCAGCGGGTCGTGCGGGATGCGCCGCAGGAAGTAGAACTTGGCGCCCTTGGCACTGCGCACGTCGCGCACCCCGTCCACCAGCACCTGCAGGTTCGGCGGGTAGCCGCTGGCATCCAGGCGCTTCTCGATGTAACCAGCGTCGAAGGCGCGCTTGTAGGCGTCGATGGCGTCGCGGATCTGGTACAGCGCCTCGCGCAACTGCTGCTCCTTGCCGCGGCGCACCACGGTCTCGGTCAGCGGCGCGGCCATGCTGGCGAGCAGCCCGAGCAGTGCCAGGGTCAGCACGACCTCGATCAGGCTGAAGCCACGCATGCGGCGCGAGGTTTTCATGGCCGCGGGCTCGCATTCACCGGGGCCACTGCCATCTGGCTGTCGACGACCGGGCTCTCGGAGGTGGGCGCATTGCCGGGCACGTCCACCGGTGGCAGCGGCGCCATCTGGCGTACCTGCATGGCCGACTCGGTGCCGGTGGAGAACTCCATGTCCGACGGGCTCTGGTACGGCAGGTTGCGCACGATGCGCGGGGTAATCGCCAGTACCAGCTCGGATTTGCTCATGTCGTCCTTGTTGCTGCCGAACAGCCGCCCCAAGCCCGGAATGTCGCCAAGGCCGGGGATCTTGTTGCCACTGGCGTTGTGGTCGTTGCGTACCAGGCCGGCCAGCACCTGGGTTTCGCCATCATGCAGGCGCAGGCTGGTCTGCGCGTTGCGGGTGTCGACCTGAACCGGGATGGTGCCCTGGCGGGTAGCCTCTAGCGGGGTGGCGTTACTGACCTCGAGCGCCACCTTGATCGCCACTTCATTGTTCAGGTGAACGGTGGGCTGCACTTCCAGCTTCAGGCCGACGTCCAGGTAGGTGACGCTTTCGGTGATCACCGGGCCCTGGGTGGACGGCACCGAGGTGGCGCTGATGATCGGCACCCGCTGGCCGATGTGGATACGCGCCTGCTCGCGGTTGCTGACGCGGATCACCGGGCTGGCCAGGGTGTTGATGTCTTTGTCCTGGGCGTTGATCTTGGCCTGCGGCGCCGGCGCAATGCTGATGCGGCTGGAATTGATCCCCTTGAGCTGGTCGAGCACGCTGACCGGGTTGCCATCGTCGCTCAGCACGCCGAAAGTATTCGGCCATTGCAGGCCAAGGTCGAGGATGCGCGAGGTGGCCACTTCCATCACCTCCACTTCCAGCACCACTTCGGGGTTGGACTGGTCCTGCGACTGCAGCAGCTTCTCGGCCATGCGTACCGCATCGGGGGTGTCGCGCATGGTCAGGGTGTTGAGGCGCTCGTCAACGAACACATCGCGGGTCTTGAGCATGGTCTTGACCATGTTCAGCGCGGTGTTGGCATCGATGCTGGTCAGGTAGAAAGTGCGCATGACCAGTTCCTGGTAGTCCTTGGCCTTCTGCGGCGAGTCCGGGTAGACCATCAGGGTATTGTCGTTGACGATTTTCTGGCGCAGCTGGTTTTGCTCCAGCAGCAGCGCAATCGCGTCCTCGATGCGCACCTCGCGCACGAAGATGGTGGCCTTCATGTCCGGGCGCAGGTCCTTGTCGAAGATGAAGTTGATGCCGGCCACCTGCGACAGCACTTCGAAGATGGTTTTCAGGTTGGCGTCGCGAAACTCCAGGGTCACCGGCCGCTCCAGCTTGCTGCGCAGCTGCGGGAACGGCTGCGCGGTACGCGCCTGGACGTTCTCGATGTCGGTGCGCAGCGCAATGCCCTTCTGGTTCTGCGGGTCCAGCCGCAGGACTTCGCGCATGTAGCGTTCGGCCCCGAACAGGTCGCCCTGGCGCAGCGCCGCCTGGCCCAGCGCTACACGTTCGTCGAGGGTGCGGATCAGCTCCAGCTGGCGGATGCCCTCCTGGGCGCGGCGATTGTTCGGTTCCAGGGTCAGCACCCGGCCATAGCCCATGCGGGCGTTGACGAAGTCGTGGCGGACCCGGTCGCTGTCGGCCTGGGTAATCAGGGCCTCGACCGCCGCCTGGCGGCTGTGGGCCAGGGCGATGTTCAGCTCGGTGTCACGCGGATCATCGCGCAAGGCCTCTTCCAGGCGGGCGATGCCGGCTTCGTACTGGCCCTCCTTCATCAACTGATCGCTGTCCTTGCGTACCGCGCTGGAGCCGCAGCCGGCAATGGCCACGCACAGCGCCAAAAGCAGGAACGGAGCAGGCTTGCACAGCTTTGACGATTTCATGGTGCGCTCCCGACAGACAAGGTCTGCGACTGGTGCAAAGGCAGGTAGACCAGGTTCAGCTCGCTGGCCGATACCCGATCGAGGCGATAGGTGTCTTCGATGACGTCGCCCTGGCGCACGACGTAGAGTTTTTCGCCGCTCTGCAGGAAAATCTGCAGGTCGTCGTCGTTGCCCATGCGGCCGATGAACTGGAACGGCAGCTCCGGAGCCGTCGGGGCCGCGGCGACGACAGGTGCGGTCATGACGGGTTGTTCGGTGACCGTGGCCAGGGCTTTGGGTTTGGTCCATTGCTGGGTTGGGAACAGGTTTCTGGAGGCCTGCTCCGGCCCTTTTGCGGCCAAAGCCGCTCCTACAGGCTCGGCGTTGCCCACAACCCCTGTGGGAGCGGGCTTGCCCGCGAAGACCGCGACGCTGTCTTCCTGGCCGAACCAGTGCCCTGGTGCCCAGGCGAGGACTGCGCTCACACCAAGGAAACCGGCCCAGATGACTGCACGTTGAGTGTTCATCACGACCTCGACAGGTAAAGGGTCATGCGCAGCCGGGCGTTCAGCTCGCTGTCGCCGATGCGTTTGCGTTGCAGCTCGAGGTCTTCCAGCACCAGGGTCGGCAGCTGCTTGAGCAGGCCTTTGATGAAGCCGCGAATCTGTGGGTAGCTGCCGCGCACCGGCAGCAGGATCTGATAACGCGCCAGCTGGGTCTTGGGGTCGATGCCCAAGGCGTATTCGCCACGTGCCAGGCTGATGTGCTCGGCACTGGCCAAGTGGTACAGGCGCTCGATCAGTTCGCTGGCCTGGGGTTGCCCTGGCAGTTGCTGGCGCAGGCTGTCCAGCGCTTCCTGCTCTGGCTTGAGGGCAATTTTCAGCTCACCGCGCTTGACCCGCTGCACCTGTACGCTGGCGTCCGCTTCACTGGCACGCAGTTCGCGCACGTCCTGCCATTGCGGCAGCACCCCGGCACAGATCACGCCAATGGCCAGCACGCTGACCAGGACTGCGCCCAAGCCGACCGGGCCAATGCTGCGCAGGCGTTCCTGGAGGATCAAGCTGTTCAGTGCGTCAGGGGCGCGCATGGCCGGTCTCCCAGGTAGCGGTGAGGGTAAAGCGCACCGGGTGCTCAGGTTGCGCGGCCAGCACTTCGTGGTTGAGCAGCGACACGTCACTCAGCTCTGCACTGGCTTCCAGCCGTTGGTGGTACTGCAGCATCGCTTCCAGGTTGCGTGCTTCGGCAGCGATGCGTACCTGGCCTTTGCGCGCATCCGGGGTCAGGCCAAGCAGCGCCACATCTTCTTGCGGCATGGCTTCGAGCATGGCGAACAGCTGTTGCCAAGGGCGTTGCAACTGCTGCGACACGCTGCGCATCTGTGCCAGGCGCTCGGCCTGTTCGCGGCTGGCGGCACTGTTCAAGGGCGCGGCAGTGGCCGGGCGGCGGCCCAACTGCAATTCCAGGCTGTGCACGCTGGCCTCCAGGTCGACCTGCTCGGCCTGCAGGCCGTGTTGCAGCAGTACCAAGCCGGCAACCACTGCGCTGGCCAGGATGAGCAGCGCCCAGGCCAACGGGCTGCTGCGCCGTGGCTGGAATTCCAGGTTGAGGCGGCGCATGTCAAGCCACCGCCCGCCACATGGCGCACAGCGGGTCGGCTTCGCTGGCCGGCTGGCACAGCTGTACCGCCGCCAGTTGCGGCACGTCGCCCCGCCCCGGTGCATGCAGGTAGACCCGTGGCAGGTGCTCGCCGTACAGCTCGCAGGTGCGCTCGATCAGCGCTTGCAGGGCCTGGTCGCTGTCGGCGCAACCTTGCGCCAGCACTTGCTGCCACGCCCCACCGGCCGCCAGCAGCAGCACGCTGCGGCGTGGTTCGGCCAGCACGAACAGGAAGTCGCCCTGCTCCAGCTGCGCCGAACAGCGGTTGTAGGCCGCCATCAGGTACGGCTGTACTGACCGCAGGTTCAGGCGGCTTTCCCGGCCCAGCGCCTGCAGCCGTTGCAGCAGCGCCTCGGGCAGTGCCGTCGCGATGCGGGCGGCACCGGCAGGCTCGGGCGACAGCACGATCCGCCAGTCGTCCAGCGATTGCCCATAAAGGTTTTCGAAACAGGCCCTGGCATAGGCATCCAGCTCGCGCGGGTGGCCGATGGCATCGCTCCAGGGCACCAGGCAGAAGCGGCTGTAGCGGGCCGACAGCAGCACCCGCAACTGGGCACCCCGCACCGCATGCTCGGCCAGCAGCGCAGCCAGCCCGTCGACGGCGGCATCCCAGGCCGGTTGGGTGGCGTCGCTGCTGAACTCGCGGCTGCCCAGCCACTGGTGATGGTTCTTGTGCCAGCGACCCAGGCCGACACCCTCGGCGCCCAATACGGCGCAGTAACGGTCAGATGAATGTGACACGGTTGATCTCCTCAAGGGTGGTACGGCCATCGCGGACCAGGTCCAGGGCCGAAGCCCGCAGCAGGCGCAGGCCACGCTGGCAGGCGAGTGTCTTGATTTGCGCCAGGGGGCGGCGCTCGACGATCATCTGCCGCAGGTCGTCGTCCAGGTGCAGCAGCTCGGCGATGGCGCTGCGGCCGCGGTAGCCACTGCCGCGGCACTGGCCGCAGCCCTGGACGCGAACGAAGCGCCAGCCGGCCACCCCGTCGCGGGTCAGGCCCGAGCCATGCAAGGTGTCGTCATCGTGTTCGCAGGGCGCGGCGCAGTGCGGGCAGGCTAGACGAATCAGGCGTTGGGCCAGCACCGCGTTCAGCGCGGACACGAAGCTGTAGGGGTCGACCTGCATCTGGCTGAAGCGGCCGATCACGTCGAATACGTTGTTGGCGTGAATGGTGGTGAATACCAGGTGGCCGGTGAGCGCCGACTGCACGGCGATCTGCGCGGTGTCCGGGTCGCGGATTTCACCCACCAGGATCTTGTCCGGGTCGTGGCGCAGGATCGAGCGCAGACCGCGGGCGAAGGTCAGGCCCTTCTTTTCATTGACCGGAATCTGCAGCACGCCAGGCAGCTGGTATTCGACCGGGTCCTCGATGGTGATGATCTTGTCCACGCCGTGGTTGATCTCGCTGATCATGGCGTACAGGGTGGTGGTCTTGCCGCTGCCGGTAGGGCCAGTGACCAGGATCATGCCGTAGGGCTCGGCGGCCAGCCGGCGCAGGGCGCGCAGGGTTTCATCGGCAAACCCCAGGGCCTGCAATTGCACACCACTGACCCGGTCGGACAAGTCCTGCTTGTCGAGCACCCGCAGCACCGCGTCTTCACCAAAGATGCTGGGCATGATCGATACACGGAAATCGATTTGCCTATCGCCAACGGCAACCTTGAAGCGGCCGTCCTGGGGCACGCGTTTTTCGCCGATATCCAGCTCGGCCATGACCTTGATACGCGAAATCACCTGGTCGGCGAAGGCACTGCCGCTGGCTTTACCGGCACCGTTAAGCACACCGTCGATGCGGTACTTGATGGTCAGGCCCTGGCCAGTCATGCCCAGGTGAATGTCGCTGGCATGCAGCTTCAGCGCGTCATACAGGGTGGAGTTGACCAGCTTGACCACCCGGCTCTGGTCTTCGCTGATGCTGGCCAGCGACAGGCGTTGCAGCGGGTCGCTTTCGCTGCTGGTCTCGGCATCGTGGTCCAGGGCATCGACGGCGTGGAAGCTTTCTTCATGGCGGGCAAGGAAGGTGGCCAGCTCGGCAGGATGGGCCAGGTACAACGGCGCGCCCTGCAGCACGTCATCGATCCAGGCCAGGCGGGCAGGGTCGAAGGGGTCGGCGAATACACCCAACAGTTGGCCGTCCTGCTCGATCAGCACGAATTCGCGCTTCAGGCACGCGGCCAGGCTGACCTTGTCGAAGCGTGGCGTACTGGCCAGCAGGCTGTGGCTAGCCAGTACCGGGTAATGCAGGGTCAGGCCCAGGCGTTGGGTGAAGGTGCCCGGGGTATCGCCGGCCAGTTGCTCCAGGCAGTTGAGCAGGCGTTGGTCGGTGGCTTGCAGGCGAGCCTGGGCCAGGAGGTCGCGGGGGTAGGCTTGAAGTGGTTTTGGCTGTGCCGGCGACAGGGCCGCAACGGTTGCATCGAATGCTTCTGGCATGGCCTACGACTCCGCTCAGGGGCGCGTCGCAGGCTGGCTCGGCCAGGGGTGCGGGCGCCGCTATTCCCCTGTAAGCAGTTGGTCGTCGTCGGGCCCTGGTGGCTTGGCGCCGTTTCGGCGGCGGTCGGCCAACACCCAGCTTCCATCGTACAACTGCAGGGGGAACGATTCGTTCCTGTTCTGGCGTCGTTCGACGAACCCTTCAGCCGGGTTGTCCGTGGCCCTGCGCCGGCGCTCGATGCCCATCAGGTCGAAGATTGCACGGGCCAGTTCCATCAACGGGAACGGCTTGAACAGGACATGGCTCACGCCCAGTTCGGCGGCCCGCTCACGCACCTCGACGGTGGGGTGGGCGGTGATCAGCACGAAGTGGCACTGCCTGTTCTTGCGTACAGCCTCCAGTACCTGAAAACCTTCCATATCGGGCAAGCGGTAATCCAGCACGACTACTTGCGGTGCCAGGCTTACAGCCTGTTCGATACCACTGGCACCGTCGTGGGCAACATGAACTTCCAGGCCTTGCGCCTGCAGGTACGCTTGCAGGTTCTGCGCAAGAGTCTGTTCGTCATCGACTACCAATACTCTGTTCACCAAGGTCGACTCCCAAGAACTGCCCGGTTACCCGGTCTGCGAAGTGCGCCCTTGTACAAGCTTGAGCAGGCTTCGTGCCAGGCGTGAATAGTCATGTTGCACCGCTGTAACTCATTGATTTTACGATGGTGCCGGCCAACACCGATAACGCGGCGGGCAGGCGCACCCAGCCTGTTCCCCAGAACCGGGGAAAATGATGGCACATTGCCAAACCCTGATTCCCCAGCATTGGGGGAACCGCCATCAGGGAACTCAGTCGGCGATCTCCACTTTAGCGGATTCACGCAAACGTTGGCGCACCAACTTGCGCGCCTGCGCTTCTCTTTGACCGATGAGCGTGGCCCTGGCCAACACCAGGCCCTGTTCGTGTATGACTGACGGATTATCACTTTGGTTCTGCGCTCCCTGCAGGCTTTCTCGGTTGGCAGCATAGAATGCTTGAACATCCTCCTGGCTAGGCGCGTCGACTGCGCTGAGCCGGGCATACACCAGCTGGGCGGCCATCTCGTGTCGGGTGTATTCAGTGTAATGTGCCCGATCGAAGCCTGCCTCTGCCAGACGCCGCTCGAAAATGGCCGCGTTGCCAAATGCCGCCTCCACTTCGCCGACGTGTGCCGACACCTGTTCATCGCTGATGGCAATGCCCTGGCGTTGCGCCTCCTGCCACAGCAGTTCCTTGTCGATCAGCTCGTCCAGCGCCTGGTCGCGCAGGCGCTTGTACAGGCCCGGGTTGCGGATGCTGGTCAGCGCACGGCCCTGGGCCTCCAGGTACTCGCTGAAATAGCGCTCCAGGCGCATTTGCCCGATCTCCACACCGTTGACCCGCGCGGCGGGCATATCGGCCCAGACCGCCCGGCCCAACACCAGCAACAGGCACAGCAACATGATACGCATGGCAACCTCCGTTCAAGGCGTTACCGGCACCGGCCGGTACGGGGTGACCGCAGTGAAGTGCGGGCCAGGCAGGTCGACCGCTACCACATGGGCGCCGGCCATGCCCTGGCGACGCCCGGGGCCAAAGCCCAATGCCGGGGTCAGGCCAGTGGCCACATCGTGCAGGCCCTCCAGCGCGGTAATCAGCTGCTCGCGGCTGGCGTCACGGCCAATCTGTTTCAGCGCTTCGCTGAGCAACCGCAACGCACACAAGGTGGAGACCTGCAACGAAGCCTGGCGTGGGTCGAGGCCCTGACGCTGTTGCAGGCCGGCCAAAGTCGCCAAGCCCTGCTCGGTCCAGTCCCCAGGCACATAGGGATAGGCCAGGAACAGCCGTCGCGACCACTGCTCCGGCAAACGCGCCACGGCCCCGGCTACCTGGCTGGAAGCGGCGAACAGGTATGGCTGGCGGCCCGCTGCCTGCAACGCTGCCGCCAGCTCGGCAAAGGCCTGAGCGCGGCCAAGGAAGATGATGCCCGGGCCATCCACGGCCTGGCCATCGAACGCCTGGATGGCGGGCATCGCCCAGCCCTGCTGCAGCAACCGCTCGCGTACCTGCTCGGCCAATGCGGCCTGTTCATTGCCAGCGTAAACCACGCGCAGTTCACCGGGGGCCAGGCCCAGCGCGGTGCGGGCGTGGCCTGCCAGGCTCAACAATTGCTCCGGCAGGCCGGGCAGCGGGTCGAAGATCTGCGCACTGCCGCCGCTGCGCGGGGTGCTGCCGATGAGGGGGACATTCTGTGCCCCCAGCAAGGTTGTCAGGCGCTGGTCGAGCATCGGCGCCAGCGGCGCGACCAGGGCAAATACCCGCTCTTGCCCCAGCAACCGCTGCAAGGCGCGTTCGGCGCTGGCCGGGTCGGCGCCCGGATCGAGCACCACCAGCTCCAGCCGTCGCCCGTGAATGCCGCCTTGCAGGTTGAGTTGCGCCACACCGTCCTGCAGTACCGCCCGAATCACGTGCCCGGCTTCGGCCAACGGGCCGCTGGCAGGCAGCAGGGTGCCCAGGCGCAGCACGCCCTCCTCCACGCCGGGGTCGCGCTCCTGGGCCAGGCGCTTGAGATAGGCCGTGAGGTTGCGCTGGTCGGCCAAGGTCAGCTCGAAACGGGGCATGGCCGGGTCCAGGCGGTTACCGGCCGGGTCCACACCCTGCTGGATGGCCCGGGCCAGGCTACTGTCGGTATAGGCCGGGTAGTTGCGACCGTTAGCTTCGCGCGTGCCCTGCCCCAGTGCCAGGCGTTGCCAGTCCAGGCTGGGTGGGCGCACCCCACCTTCGGCACGGCCACGGCCGTCGCTGCCGTGGCAACTGGCGCAGGGCAGCACGCTGGCAGGGACGGCCATGTCGCTGGCACCGACCCGGGCCTGCAGTTGCGCATCACTGCTGGAAAGCCCTTCGCGGTAGAGGCGTTTACCGGCTTGTTCGTGGTCGGTAAGGTCGAGGGCCAAGGCCGAAAAAGAGGCCATGCCAAGCACGCATGTGAGCCATACCGCAAGCCCTGCGGGAGCAGCCGTGCGTCGCGAAAGCAGCTGCCCTAGAGGCAAACTCCCCAGGAGGCGCATGATACTCACCGACCCGCCAGTGGCTGGGTCAGCAACTGCATGCGCTGGGCAATCGCCGCGGGCGGTGCATCCGGACGGATCTTGCTCCAGCGCTTGCCGGCCACATCACCGGCAATCAGCTGCGTCGAATGCTGCTCGGGGCTGGGCAGGAACTGCCCGATGCGGCCAAGCACCAGGTCGACACTGGCCTTGTCACCGGTCAGGAACAGCCAGTTCGGGCCGTCCACACCCTGCTTGGCGGCAAATGCCTTGAGTGCCTGTGGGGTATCGTTCAGCGGGTCGCTGCTGATCGACACGAACGTGACCTGGCTGGCCAGCGCCGGCCCCATGGCTTCGCGCACCTCGCGCAGCTTGCGGGTAATCAGCGGGCAAGCGTCGGTGCAGTGGGTGAAGATCACGTTGAGCATCACCACCTTGTCCTTGAGCACGTCGCTGTAGAAACGCAGCTCGCGGCCGTTCTGGTCCTGCAATACGGTGTCGGTGAACCAGGTCTGGGCATCGCGGGTGCCGCCGCCACTGGTCATCGCCTGCGGCGCCGGTTGTGGCGCAGGCCCTTGCTGGCCATGGCCTTCATGGGCAAACGCCACCGAGGCCAGAATCCACAGGCAGCCACCCAGTACCAGCCAGTCGAAGCCACGCATGCCAGCGCGGCGGGGGGTGACAGTGCTCATGGTTGCACCTCGTGATGGTCGGCGATGGCGGTGCTCTTGGCATGCACCCGGCGGGCGCTGAGCCGGTTGATCTCTGCGATCAGCACGGCCGGGTCGGTGAAGCCGTAGTAACGCGTCCAGTGCCCACTGCGCCCGTCGCCGACCAGGATCAGCGGCGGGTGCTGGCTAAGGTCGGCACTGAAGCTGCCCAGGCCCTTGAGGGTTTCAGTGATGGCGTACGGGCTGCCGGTCAACCAGCTCCAGCCTGGCCCCTTCTGGAACGCCTTGGCATAGTCCTGCAAGCGCCTGGCGTCATCGCGCTGGGGGTCGACGCTGATCGATACCAGGTGAATCTCCTCGCCGACCCGACCACCCAGTTGCTGCTGGACCTTGCCCATGATCGACGACACCACGGGGCATACCGTGGTGCAGCTGGTATAAATGAAGCCCATGACCACCAGGTGGTCGCCCACCAGGTCTTTTTCCAGGCGTACCGGCATGCCGTCCTGGTTCAGCAGCGAAACATCGGCAAAGCGCACGCTGGCCTTTTCCTGGTGCGCCGCTGGCGGCTGCTCGGCGGGGCCTTTGTGGTCGTGGCCGGCGTGGGCCAGGGCCAAGTTGCTGGCAAGCGCCAGGCTCAGGGCCAACAGTGTGAAAGCATGCTTGGCGTTCATCGCACATTCCTCACGTCAGTCTGGGAAGCGTTGCTCGCTGCGGCCGGCAGGACGCGCAGGCTGGTGTAGTTTTCTTCGGCGAACTTGCGCCCCAGCGAGGGCGACTGCACATGCAGGTACCAGGCGCCGGCCTCAGGCAGTGTCAGCGCCGCCTGGTAGACGCCCTCGCCCACCTCCTGCAGCTGCAGGTTGCGCGGCATCGACGACGGCGCCAGGAAGTAGCGCAGGCTCAGGTCGTTCAGGCCCAGGCGTGGCTGGCCGTCGTCGCCGACGATGCGCACTTTGGCGGTGAAGTTGCTGTGCTGCGGCAACGGCTGGTCCAAGCCGATGAACTCGGCATGTGCGGCCTTGCGCTTGCCGGTATTGGGAGCCTGGGCCACTTCGGTGCTGAAGCAGTGGATAATCTGTGGCTGGTTGAGCAGGAAGGCGACGTCGAACTTGCCGGCGGCGGGCAGTTTCACCGTCGAGCCGTACACCCCTGGCGCCACTTCACGCAGGCTGCGATCGATGACGATAGCGGCGCGGGCCTGGTGGCCGCGGTTGTTGTAGCCGGACATCGGCGCGTTCATGCCCTCGGCGTAGAAGTAGGTGGTGTTGTCCACCGGGTTGACCACGAACACCGAGTTGTCATCGCGCGACACCGACAGGCCCTGGGCCAGCGGCAGGTTACCGGCCTGGCGTGGCGCCGCGGGGCCAGCATCGAAGCCCTGCACGATCGGCGTACGCCCTTCGCCCAGGCTGGCCAGGTTGATCATGCTCACCTTCGGCGAGGCCAGGCCACGCACATAGGCATAGCCCTTGGTGAAGGTCAGCTGGTAGGGCTCGGCCGCCACTGGAATCTTGTGGATCAGCCGGTCGGTGCTGGCATCGATCACCAGGGCCTGGTTTTCCAGAGTGTTGAGCACGACGCCGTAGCGGCCATCGCTGCTGAAGCGCATCGGCCCCAAGCCCTGTTCGGCCTTGACCGTGTGGCGCAGCTGGTGGTTACGCGCATCGAACACGCGCACGCTGCCCTCCTCGCCATCGACCACATAGACGGCCTGGGACAACGCCGAATAGCTGACCGACAACGGGTGCGGGCCCACCTTGATGGTCTTGGCCAGGCGCATTTCCGGGATATCGATGACACTCAGGGTACCGCTGTCGCGGTTGCTGACGTAGGCAAAGCGCGAATCGGCGCTGAAGGCGATTTCGTGGTGCCCGGTGCCAGTGTTGAAGCTTTTCAGGCTGGTGCGCCCCGGCACGTCGATCACCGTGACGCCGCCCTTGGCCGGGTCACTGCTGTTGTTGCCGACCCACAGCCGGTGCTGGTCGGGCTGCAAGGCCACGCGCAGTGGCTGCTCGCCAGCGTCCAGGTCGGCCACGCGGGTGAAGGTTTCGGTATCGATCACCGCCACCTTGCCGCTTTCGGGGATCGACACGAACACCTGCTTGTCGTCGCTGGTGGCCACCCAGTCCATGGGCCGCCCGGGCAGATCGATGCGGGCCATGGTGCTGGTGACGCCGCCCACCGACACGGTCGGGTCGATCACCGTCAGGCTGGCGTCATTGTTCAGCATCAACAGGAAGTAGCTGTTCAGGTCGAGCAGCGGCCGGGCACCAATGCTGCTCTTGAGAAACAGCGCGACCCGTGACTTGCAGCTTTGGTTGCGATCCCCGACCGGGGCCGACTGCGCCGGGTCGATCCACGCCCCGGGGGCCATGCCTGACAACGGCTGGCCGCTGGTCTGGTCGCTGACCTTGAAACGGATGTTGGCGAAGCTGCCTTCCTGCAGCTCGCCCCCGGCCAGCGGCCGGGCCTCGAACTCCACGGTCACGCCGTCCCGGCTGAGCCGGTGCAGGGCTTGCGTGTCGGCAGCTTCCTGCAACAGCTCGCGGGGATCGCACCAGAGCTTTTCGTACGCCACGCCCAGGCCGATCAGCGCCACCCCCAGTACAACCCCCAAGTAAGCAGGGCGAGTCTTCTTGTTCATGCTCGCGCTCCCTTATCCATCATTGCGCCGGGGCCGTTGCCGGCGGCGCTTCGTTGGTCACCCGCAAGATCCCCCACAGCCCCGAGAGGTTGCCGTAGGCGGCGTAGTCGCGGAACAGGTAGTCACCCGCCACCGCGTTGGCACCACCAGCACTGGGCAGCATGAAGCTGAAGTGCGCCGCTGGCAGTACGCTTTCCTGGGCACCGATGTACATGGCCATCGGGTTGTAGCCGAAGCGCACCGAGCCGATACCTGGCAAGTTCATCGGGTAACCGTCCACATCGCTCTTTTCCGCCTGGTAGTTGTGCAGCGGCCACAGGTGGCCATCGAGCTGGTAGACCATGCCGCGGCTACCACCGCTAGGCATCACGATGTGGTTGCGCACCGGCTGGCCAGGTTTGGCGTATAGCACAGGGGTTTGCGGATCGCCGCCGACCAGGGCGTTGGCGTAAGCCATGTGCGCATTGGGCACATCACCAAAGCCCAGGCCATCGGCACGGCCGAATGGCGAGTCTGGGGCCATGCCGAAGCGCAGCCACAGTGGCTCGGTCTTGTAATTGACCGCCATGTTCCCGTTGTCCTGCGGGTCGCCTGCGGCACCGTTGCCTTCGGTGTTGATGCCTTCGACAGGGCGGCCATCGGCCCAGCGCATGTTCAGCGCACGCTGCCACACCGTGACGAAGTCGCGGTAGTCGGGCTGGCCAGTCACCTTCACCGTGGCTTGGGCACGTGTAGCACCGTCCTCGGTCCAGGTGGCGGTTTGCGGCAGGATGCTCATGGCGCCCACCAGGCCTTTCTGCGGCTGCTTGATGAAGTCCGACGGGGTCAGGTTGAGGCCGCCGAACTCGATCGCGGTGGTGTTGATGTTGTCCACCGTGCGACCCAGTTGCGACACCGGCTTGCCTTCACGCTCCAGGTGGCCGGCGTAGTACTGGTAGGTACGGGTCGGCCATGCACCACTGGTGCCAGTACGCGCAGGCACGGTTTGTACCGGGTTCAGGCCAACGTTGGCACCATCGGACCGGGTGATGTCGTAGGCCAGCAACTGCGCGTGCAGGCCCACGTGGCTGGACGGCCGCATCAGGTTGTTGGCAAAGGCGGTGGCGCCCTCGCTGTCGAAGCGGTCACGCTTGACCACGTTGTGCATCACCGCCGTACTCGGCAAGTCGGGCATTACCAGTGGCAGGCGGTTCTCCAAGGTAATGCTGATGCAGTCGCCAGCGTTGGCGCGCAGTACCAGAGGCTCAACCGGCACCCCCGCCTTGAGCTTGCCAGTGGTGGCGTCCAGGTCGGCCTTGCGCACGTACAGGATCGCGGTCGGGTCGTGCAACGGGGCACTGTGGCCGCCAAGGGTGAAGGGTTCGCCGTCTTCGGGGTCTACCCCACTTACCAGCGGGATCGCGGTTTTACGGCTGTTGAACACCAAGGTGCCACCATTGGCCTTGAGCGGGCCACCCACATGCTGGCCGATACCGGCCGGGTCATTGATGCTGACGCCGTTGCGGTTCTCGAGGATATCGTTGGCCAGCGCCGCGACGATCTCATAGCTGCGCTTGACGGTGGTGCGGGTCCCGATACCGTTAGGGTTGGCCGTGGTTTTCGGGCAGATGCCGTCGAAGTTCACGGTGTTGCGCATGGCCACCGGCTGCGGGTTGTTGGGCAACGGGAACAGGTCGCTACGTTGCGCGGTGTAGTTACGCATGATGCCCCAGATACCGTTCCAGTAACCTTCCAGGGCGGCGTCCAGCGAATAAAGGTAGTCGCCGTTGGTGGCCGCGGAACTGGAGATCATCGAGACCGGCGCCATGAAGCCAAGCTGCTCGGAAATGCCGATCATCTGCGACGACTTCCAGCCCGAGTTGGAGCTGTTGCCGAAACCCGTACCGTTCTGCAGCCATTTCACGCCGTGCAGGGTGACGTTGTGCTCTTCTTCATGGCCACCGGCGTGCATGCGCAGGCGCACGTTATCACCGGAGTAGGTGCGCAGCATCGGCGTGAACGGGTCGCCTGGTTCGCTGCCCGCCTTGTTGATGTGCGGCGGGAACAACGTGGTCCCACCGGTTGGGCCAACCGCCGAGGTAATGGCTGAAGGCGCCAGGTTCATTGCCGGGATGGCGCGGTCGGTGCGGGTTTGCAGGGCATAGCTGAGGTCGCCGGCCAAGCCGTCTGCCTGCATGCCACGCTTGCCGTCCGGGCCGACCTTGTTCGGGTCGTAGACGCGCAGAGCCAACGGCTCGTTGCGGTAGTTGACGACGAACATGCCAGGGTCATCCACCGAAATCGCCTGCGGGCATGGCCGGCTTGGGCAACCTGGGTTGATGCCGCCACGCTCCTCGACAATGGCTTCCAGCAGGTTCGAAGCCTTGCCGCGCACCGGGGGGTTGATGGCGTAGCGGAAGCTGTCGGCGGTGGCCGGGTAAGACTGCGCATTCGGGATGCCGTCCGGACCTGCCCCCACATATACGCCAGCTTCATAGGCATGCTGGAAGTCGCTGTACTCCAGGAAGAACTCACGGTAGCTGTCGTTCTTGCCATCGCCATCGTTATCGCCGGTCTGGATCACGGCCTGCCACGAGGTCGGCCCACCGTCCTGACGGGTGGCCGGGTTATACAGCTGCTCACCGGTTTCGGCGTGGTACCAACTGGAGCCGGCAGGCTCGGCCAGCACGGTGGCGTAGAGGCCTAGCTGCTGGTGGGTCGATGGGCCGAGGTGGTCGTGAGTGAAGATGGTGCCCAGGCCACGGTCGACGTTGAACACGTTCACCAGCGGGTCAGCGAACCAGCGCTGCATGGCCGTGCGAGCGCCGAGCCAGTCGGCACGGCCGAAACGGCCGAAGTATGGGTGCTGCCTGGCTTTCGGGCAGGCAGCGCTGCCATCGCGGCTATCACCATCGGTGCAGCCGTTGTAGGCGCGAATGGCCTGCACGCGCTCGACCACACTGCCGGGCGAGAGAATACCGTCTTCGTAGTTCCAGCCGTTGGCCGAACCGTCGGCGGCGGTCAGGTCCCACTTGGGCAGGTGAATATGCTGGCCGATCACGTCGGTCGGCGTGCGCACCTGGTAGTCGTCCATTTCATAGACGTTGGGGATCAGGTTGGTGTGCTGGTACATGGTGCAGTCAAAGGTGTTCATGCGCATCACCAGCGGCTCTGGTGGGCGCTGCTTGGTGATGACTGGCCAGGCGTCTTCCCACAGGGCGATGATGCGCGCCTGGGGGAAGTGGTAGCCGACCTTGTTGTACACCGCGTCAAACTGGATGTTGGCACCCTTGTAGATACGTGGGCGGTCAGCCGTGAAAGCGGAAGATCCGCGGAAGTTCACGCCGGTCAGGCTTTCGCCGCTGAAGAAATCGCCCACCCCTGAGGATTGGGTCAGGCGCTTGCCCCGGTCATCCATGCAGGGTTCGTAGAATGGCGCGCCGGCAGTCGGCAATGCGCCGTTGGTGCGGAACGCCTTGGCCACAGGCTGGCCGCCGGGGATCAGCGCGTAGCTGGGGTGCTCGGCCATGGCATGGAACTGCATGGCTGCCTGCTCGACATCGGTACCCTCTTCCGGCAGGTAGATGGGTTTGGCCTTGTGCACCACTTTGGTGAAGTCCAGTTTGGTGGTGGTGGTTTCGGCTTCGCCGCCAGCAGATACGCCGTCCAGAGCGTGTCGGCCAAGGCCACCGTCCCAGCCATCGACCTGGTTGGCATCCAGGTTGGCCCACAGGGCCTTGCCACTGTCCTTCAGCTGCCGTGCCAGGGCTGGGTCGAGCATGTCCAGCGGCGGGGTTGGCGGGCGGTTGCCGACGCTGCTTTCCATGCCGCCGATCCAGAACGGGTAGCCTGGGTTTTTCAGGGTACCGTCGGCGTTGCGGTTGGCGTCGGTGCGATCGACCAGGGCCAGCGAACCGATCGCCTTGCGCACGGGTGGCGGGTTGGCATGGTCGTCATCGCCCTCTTCTTCTTCGTCATCGTCGTCATGGGCGGCGACCAGTTCTTCGGAGAGTTTCGGTACCACCACGACTTTGCCCGGCAGCGGCGCCATGGCCTTGCCGGGCAGTGGCACGATGGCCGGAATCGGCGTGCCGGCAACGATCTCGCCGTCCGGCAGGGCCCGGGCGCCTGCCGCTGGCTTGCCGCTACGCAGGGCGAACGGGGTGCTGTGGAAGCCGTTCTCGCCCTGCCCGCTCACCTCAAGGCGGGTGCCTTCCTCGAACACGTCATGGACCCGCCACATGGCCCACATGCCTTGGGCGAAGTGCGGGTAGAAGTGGCAGTGGTAAATGGCATCACCGGCCACCCGGTTGCGGTTGCCGGAACCGCCGTTGGCGATTTCGTAGGTGTAGCCGACCCCGGCACCGATGCCTTGCGCATCGATGTAGTCGGAGTTGTCATCATTGGGGTTGAACAACCACTGGTGGCCATGCAAATGGAAAATGTGCTGCTCGTGGCCGTTATGGGTGTTGCGGAACTTGGTGAAGTCGCCAATGTAGCTGTGGTGGACGTTGGCCGGTTCGGCCGGGAACAAGGCCATGCTCGCCTTGACACCAGTGGCACTGGCCGGCGGAACTTCGCCGGGGCGGATGTGCTCCAGGCCGACGTTAGCCGGAACATCCACTAGCGTACCGACGTCACCCACGGTGTGTGCACTGAGGAAAAACTCTTCATAGGCGCACGACAGGCAGTCGTGCATCGGGCCTACGCCCAGGCGGTTGGCAACCACTTCAGCGCCCATGCCACCCGAGCCGTAGTTGATCATGAACGAGTCGCGGGCCGGCTCCAGCACATGGCCCATGACCGGGTCGGCCCAGTAGCCGGGGAAGGCCTGGGTACCGGCGACTTCGTCGGCGAACTGCGAAGCGAAATCACGGAATGCCTCCAGCCGGTTGGGCAGTGCCGGGTTGCGCTTGCCGATGTTTTCCAGCGGGTAGGTGGTTTTGGGGAAGCTGCCGTCCGGGTTGGGGCCCATGACGATAGCGTCGGTTTCGCTATTGATGATCTGGTTGCCATCGACCATGGCAATGATCGGCTTGCCAGCCTTGCCTTCGGCAATCCAAGGTTGCACTTGCGGGTAGCGGGCTTCGTAGTCGATCACCGGTTGGCCGGTGCCAGTACGGCCGGTGGTGGCCAGGCGCATTTCTTCTTCGGTGAGGGTGTTGCGGTAGGTGCGGCCCAACTTGGGCACCACGACCACCTGGCCGAACAAGCCGTTGGCGACGTTGCCCGCGGCGCCTTCGCCGCCAAACGTGGCGGCCTTGCTGGTGGCGGCAAAAGCCCCTTCACGCTCGGCGTACAGGGTGTAGCTGCGGGTATTACCGGGGTTGACGAAGAAGTTGCCGTTACGCCCGGTGTAGGCGGATATGTCGGCGATGCTGTTGACCGCTTGCATGCCATTGACCTGGAACCCGACCATGCGCTCGGCGACCTGTTCATCGGCAACGAAGCCTTCAGCGGCCTCGTTTTCGACTTCCTCCCCTTCGGGGCCTTCGGCCTCGATGCCGTGCTTGTTGGGGTTGGCCTGATAAGCCAGCAGGTTGGTCAGGTTGACCGTGAGGCAGTCGCCGGCAGCCACGCGCAGCACGATGGGCCGTGGGCGCTTGTCCGGGCGCAGGGTGACCTTGCCCGGCACGGCAGCCCCGCCCATGCTCAGCGGGACGAGCTTGTCGTCCACCACATCCTCGCGCAGGGCGAACATCATGCCATTGGCGTTTTGCGCGCCAAGGCGGTTGAACATCAGCGGCTGGTCCAGGGCCACCACGTTGGCGACCAGGGTGCGCTGGCACTGCACGGCCGCCTCGCTGGTCGACTCCCAGCCGAGCAAGGCCAGAACGAGTGATGACAGGATGGGGCCTTTGCGTGGCGTCGACATGCTACACCTCCGGGGCACAGGAACTCTGCGGGGAGCTGGAGCAAGGTGTATGCCAGGTGCGAATTGCGTTTCTTATCAGTTGGTTACGCTGACAAACGAAGCAGATTGGGGAGGAATCCCCAGCGGTTTTCCCCGAATTGGGGGTGGGGTTGCAGGGCTCGGCCAAGTCAATGACCCAGCGGTTGTTCGCTGAGAGATGGCTTGCCGGCGATGGGCCGCAGAGCGGCCCCGGTGATGTTGCTGGGCGAAAAAAGCTTTAACCTACCAGCCCACGCACGCAGAAGTACAAGATCGACGGCCCCATCAAGCAACCCAATCCGGTATGGAAAGTCGCGGTCAGCGCACCGTACGGCACCAACCGCCGATCGGTCGCCGCCAGCCCGGCAGTCACCCCCGAGACCGTCCCTGCCAACCCACCAAACACCATCGCCGAACGTGGGTTGTCCAATGCCAGCAGCCGCGCCGACACCGGGGTGAACACCATCACCAGGATCGCCTTGATCAGCCCGGTGGCAATCGACAGGGCCATCACATCGGAACTTGCCCCCAGTGCCGCCCCGGTCACCGGCCCGACGATATAGGTCACCGCACCGGCACCGATGGTGGTCATGCTCACCGCATCGCGGTAACCAAAGGCGTAGGCCACCGCAGCGCCGACGATGAACGGCAGCACCGTACCGAGCAGTAACGCCACCGCACCAATCATACCGGCCCGGCGTGCCTCGGTGGCCTGCACCTCGAACGCCGTGGCAACAATGGCAAAGTCCCGCAGCATGGCCCCACCCATCAGGCCGATGCCGGAAAACAGCGCCATGTCGGCCAGGCCCTTCTGGCCACCGGTAATGGTGCCACCCACCCAGGCGAGCGCCAGGCCGATGACGATGGCGATGGCCGAGCCGTGTACGCGGCCAAAGGTCAGGTACTTCGACAGCAGCACCGACAACCACATGATCCCGCCAACCACCGCAAAGGCGGTGATCAGGCCGTTGTGTTCCAGGGCATTGTCAATGATCGGCCACATGTTCAGCGCCCTCCTGCAGGGGCAGCCTGCACATTGGTCTCGGGGCCCGGCTCGGCCGCGGGCAGGGGTTCGCCGCGATGGCTGCGGCTGATCAGCGCAATGGTCGCACCGCATACCAGCACCGCGCCTACCGCGGCCAGCAGTGCCACCGGCCCGCCGTGGAGGGCGGTGACCACATTCTGCTGAGCCGCCATCGCCACCACCACCGGGATGTACATGGCACCCCAGAAGCCCACGCCGAATTCGCACTCCTTGCTCATGCCGCCATTGCGGTGCATGTACAGGCGAGCGCAGATCAGCAGGATCATGGCAATGCCCACCCCGCCCACATTGGATTTGACGCCCAGCAGCACGCCCAGGAAGTCGCCGACGATGACGCCGGCCAGCGTGCAGACCGCCAGCAGTGCCACACCATAGATGATCATTGTTGTTGTCCTCAGGTAGTGTCGAAGTTGCTTGTTGTTGTTCTTCGTAAACACACATTGATACGGCGTGCACGGTCATTGTGGGAGCAGGCGCCTCGGTGGATGACACGGGCTTGCCCGCTCCCACATGGGTCGCGCAAGCTTCCAGATTCCCAGAATGACAGCGTCTGCCGACTGACATCATCGGTCGTCAGCCACCTCCTGGCGCAACAGCGCATCCAGGCTGTCCCAGCGGGTACCGTCCACCGCCACCACCCTGCCCTGTTCGAACACCGGCCGCGCCAGCCCGCTGAGCACGCTACCGGGTGGCATTTCCAGGTGCAGGCGCACACCGCGTTCATAGGCGTTGCGCAACGTCGCGCGCCAGTCGACCACCCGCGCCATGTTGCCGGCCAGGTCGTCGCGCAAGCGCTGCGGGTCGAAGATCGGCCGCCCGCTGCTACCACTGAGGTAAGTGATACGTGGCCGTTGCAGTTCGACCCTTGCGAACGCATGGGCCAACTCCGCTGCCGGGCCGTCCAGCAGCGGGCAATGCGACGGCACGCTGACCGCCAGGCGGCGGGCCACGCCTCGTCCCAAGCTGCGAGCCTGGGCCGCGACCGCCGCCATTGCCCTGTCGCTACCGGCAATCACAATCTGGCTTTCGCTGTTGAGGTTGGCGACATACACCTCGCCACCCACCTCACCAAGCAACGCCTCGACACTGGCCAGGTCCAGGCCGCTGAGTGCAGTCATGCCATACCCTTGCGGATAGGCGCGCTGCATCAGTTCGCCGCGCAGGGCAACCAGGCGAACGGCATCGGCAAAGCCCAGGGCGCCAGCCACGACGGCCGCCGGATACGCGCCAATCGACAAACCCGCTACGTAGTCCGGCGCTGGGCTGCGCTGCATCAGCCAGCGCGCCCAGGCCACACCGCTCAGCAGCAGGCACAGCTGCACGGCACGGGTAGACTGCAGGGCTTGCTGGCTGTCCAGCGCCAGTGCTGGCTGACCCAGGGCATCACTGGCCTCGGCCAGCAATGGCCCGCAGCCCTCAGGCAGGCGCTGCAGCATGCCCACTTGCTGAGCACCCTGGCCGGGGAAAGCGAACAGGCTGCTCATGCCGCACGCTCCCCCGCTGCCCACGGGTCAGCGACCAAGCGCGGCCCATGGACCGACTTGAGCAGAACTCGACGGGCGAAGCCGGCCCACTCACGCAGGGCGACAGCACCTGCCGGGGTTTCCAGTTGCACGTCGATACGGCACGGTGCGCAGTCGAGGCTATCCAGCAACGCCCGTGCCTGCGCCCGCGCCAGCGGCTGGGGCGTACGCAGCAGCAAGTCCAGGTCGCTGTCGGCATGCACCACGTCCATACCGGTAGCGATCTGGTACCCCACGCCCCCTGTCGGCCCCCAGGCCAGGCCACTGCCATTCAATACCGGGGCTATCGACGCCAGGGCCTGCAACGCCGGCCAGGGGCTTTGCATTTGCCAGCGCAGCGCTTCGGGGCCTTGCTGGCGCTGAACATCGGCCAGGTGCATCAACGCCGGCAAGCGCTGCGCCCGGCCCTGACCACGCAGCCCGACCGCCACCCAACCGGCCTCACAGACGCCGCGGCGGACCACCACCGGCTGACCGCTTGCCAACACATCCCGCGCCCACTGGGGGGCGTCAGCGGGCAAGCCCGATGCCGGCATCCCCCACAGCAGGTCGTGTGGCCGTGGCGCGTTCATTTCAGGCCCCCTGCCACTGGCGGCGCAGCTGTTCGCGTACCTGGCGCGAGGCGCTGCGGTGCTCACCCGCCAGCCGCGACGACAGGTCGGTCGAGCTACCGATATCGCGCACCGCCTCCGCCAGGCAGGCGCGTACCTGGGCGATATCCTCGGGGCTCGGCGCCTCGGCGTTGCCTACCGTCAAGCGGCGCCACAGCAGGCCGAGCGAGGCATAGCTGGCCAGGTCATACGCCATCGGGGGCACCTCGGCGGCCAAGGCCTCCAGTTGCTCGACGCTGCGCAGGGTAATCCGCGCCGCGGCTGCCTTGCCCATGGCGTGCACCATGACCCCGGCATCGTCCAGGGCGATCAGGCGCTGGGCCTGGTAGCCGTGGGCCAGAAAGGCACCCGACATGGCCTTGCCGACCAGCAGGCCGATCACCGGGTGCCCGGCCAGCCGCGCCTGGGCATAGGCCTGCACGGCAGCGGCCAACGCCTGGTGAATGCCCAACGCTTCCTCGCGTCGGCCATAAGCCTGGCTGGGTACATCGATCACCGCGACAATCACACGCTTCTGGCCACTACAGTCAGCCTCCACCGCCTCACTGACGGCCTTGGCCAGCCCCCAGCCCTCCAGCAGGCCGACCTCCCCCGAGCGCGCCCGGGGGAACGGGTTATCGGCATCGGGGACCACCGCGATGAAGCGCGCCGGACGATTGTCGAGTTCACCGTCGATAACCCGCAACGACGCCGGGTAGCCTGGCAAGGCTTGCCCACCGGCCAGGCCCGGCAGCCAGTTCATGGCACGGTTCATTTGGCTTCTCCTTGATAAAGGTCACGCACGGCAGCGGCGCCCAATTGCGGGCAGTCCGCCCCCAGCCGGGCCAGGCGTTCGAGGAACCAGGCGTGCTGGCTGGCGCGGTCGCTGGCAGGCGTGTCAAGCAACTGCAACAGGCGTTCGCGCAGCGCCTCGATATCGTCGGCCACATAGGCATCGACCAGCCCGCTGGCATGGCGCTGTTCGCCGCCGCTGAGGCTCCAGATGAAAGGGCGGTCCTTGGCGTCGTACTCACCGATGCCCGCTTCCTGTTCGATGACCTGTGGCCCATTGAGGCCCAGGCGCGCTTCGCGAGTGACCAGCAAATGGCTGCACAAGCCAGCGGCGATGGACATGCCGCCGAAGCAGCCGACCGAACCGGCAATCAGCCCGATCACAGGCTGCCATACGCGCAGCTCGACTATTGCCGCCTGGATTTCGGCAATGGCCGCCAGGCCAAGGTTGGCTTCCTGCAGGCGCACGCCGCCGGTTTCCAACAGCAACACCGCGCAAGTGGGGATGCCGTTACGGTTGTCTTCAATGGCCAGCTCCAGCGCACCGGCAATCTTCGCGCCGCCTACTTCGCCCATGCTGCCGCCCTGAAAGCCGCCTTCGATCGCGGCGACCACGGCGTTGCGCCCGTTCAGCAGGCCCTTGGCGATGACCACGCCATCGTCAGCCTGCGGCACGATGCCCTGGCGCGGCAGCCATGGCGACATCAGCCGGTCAAACGGGCCGAGCAGTTCACGGAAGCTACCCGCGTCAAGCAGGGCACGGGCACGCTGGCGGGCGCCCAGTTCGACAAAGCTGCGGCTGCGCAGCAAGCGTGCGGTATCAGTCATGGGCGATCTCCTCGAAACCTTGCTCCAGGCGCAGGCGGACCACGCCTGGGGTGGCGCCGAAATCATGGATGTCGATGTTCACGGCCGGCCAGGCGCGGCCCTCGAACAGGCGCTGGAACAGTTGCGCCCAGCGTGCCGCGCTGCCGTTGACCGAGGTCACCACCTGGATCTGCAGGCTGCCGGCTGTACCGGGTTCGATCAGCACTTCAAGGTCACCAGAGCTGACGCAACCCACCAGGGTACGGCCACGTCCCGGTTCGGCGGCGGGAAAGTTGAAGGTCAGGGTTTCCATGTCACAGGCTCCCGGCTTTGTCGAGGAACAGGCAGGCGGCCAGCAGATCGGCAGCGCCGCCCGGTGAGGCATTCAGGTGCAGCAGTTGCTGATCGAGCGCGCGCAAGTGCCGACGCCCGCCCAGGGTGGCGCTGCCGCCTGCGTCCAGCACGGCGCGCGCACCCTGCTGGACGGTAGCCAACCCGGCCGGGCCGCTGCGCCAGAGCACGCAGGTGTCGCTGAGCACGGCCATGATGGCCAGCAAGGCGTCAAGCCGGGCGTGAACTTCATTGGCACCCTTGGCGCGACTGCGTTGAAGTTGTGGCAGGCCGTGACCGATCACGGCAGGGAACCCTTGTTGCGCCTGCTCGCGGGCGCCGACGTTGCCATAGCGCTGGCGTACCTGCAGGCCGTGGCTGAGCTGCAGGGGCATGGCCGGGTCGTCGAACAGGGCGATGCGCCCCGCCCGGGCGGCCACAGTGCAGGCGTCGGCATTGGGGTCAAGGGCCTTGGCGGCTACCAGCAAGCCCAGGGCCCAGATCGCGCCGCGGTGGGTATTCACCCCATGGGTCGCAGCCAGCATCGCGGCCTCGCCATCGCGGCCGAGCTGGCCCAGGCTGGCGCGCAGGGTCTGGCTGATCGAGCCAAGAGTGTGGGCGGCTTCGGCCATGTTGCGCAGGCATGGCCACAGGGCCAGGGCCGAGGCGTGCATCAGGCCCAGGGTCATGTCGCTGTGGGCGCCGTTGCTGCGGCGATCGACCAGGCCGGGTTTAGGCGACAGGTCGGCCTCGTCGATCAAGGCTTCCACGGCCAGGTCGGCAAGCTGGTCAGGCAGTGGCATTCGGTGTGTCTGGGCCAGCCCGCAAAGAGGCACTTGCGCTTGCAAGTCGAGTGCTTTCATCACCAGCTCCTGAACCGTGCAGGCGGGTTGTACAGGCCGCCGGACCATTCGACCAGGTCGGCAATGCTGCGCGCGGCCAGCAGTTCGCGGCTGGCATCGGTGCGGCGGATGCCGAGGTCTTCGGGCAAGGCGACCAGGCCTTGCTGACGCAGGCGCAAGGTGTCCTTGGGGTCATGCCGCAGGCCGATGGCGGTCACCCCGGCCACGGCGGCGATCATTTGCTGGCGTTCTTCCAGGCTACGAGCCTTGTACAGGTAGGCAATGCCTTCCTCGGTCAGCAGGTGGGTGACGTCGTCACCGTAGATCATCACCGGCGCCAGCGGCATGCCGGCCTTCCTGGCCACGTCCACGGCATCGAGGGTTTCCACGAAGGTCGGCTTGCCGCCTTCCTGGTAGGTCTCGACCATCTGCACCACCAGCTTGCGCCCCCGCTCCAGCAAGGTGTCCGGTACGGTCATGTCGAGCCAGGCTGGCGTCGCGTGGCGCCGGCCGCGCGGGTCGTGGCCCATGTTCGGTGCACCGCCGAAACCGGCCAGTCGGCCACGGGTCACGGTTGAGGAATGGCCATCGCCGTCCACCTGCAAGGTCGCGCCAATGAACAGGTCGACGGCGTACTGCCCGGCCAACTGGCACATCATGCGGTTTGAGCGGAGCGAGCCATCGCGGCCAGTGAAGAACACGTCCGGGCGCTGGGCGATGTAGTCCTCCATGCCCAGTTCGGTGCCGAAGCAATGCACGCTCTGCACCCAGCCGGTTTCGATGGCCGGGATCAATGTCGGGTGGGGGTTGAGCGTCCAGTTGCGGCAGATCTTGCCCTTCAGGCCCAGCGACTCGCCGTAGGTGGGCAAAATCAGCTCGATGGCTGCGGTGTTGAAGCCAATGCCATGGTTCAGCGACTGCACCTGGTGTTTTTCATAGATGCCGCGAATGGCCATCATGGCCATCAGCACATGCACCGGCTTGATATGGCGCGGGTCGCGGGTGAACAGCGGTTCTATATAAAAGGGCTGGTCCGCGACCACCACAAAGTCGACCCACGATGCCGGGATGTCGACCCGAGGCAGGTCATCGGTGCGGTCCACCAGCTGGTTGACCTGGGCGATGACGATACCGTCGCTGAACGCGGCCGGCTCGACCAGTGCCGGGGTGTCTTCGGTGCTGGGGCCGGTGAACAGGTTGCCCTGGCGGTCAGCCATGAACCCCGCCACCAGGGTGACGTTGGGGATCAGGTCGACCAGCAGCCGCGAGTACAGCTCGATATAGGTGTGGATGGCACCGACTTCCAGCAAGCCGTCTTCCAGCAACTGGCCGATGCGCAGGCTTTGCGGGCCGGCGAAGGAAAAGTCGAGCTTGCGGGCGATGCCGCGTTCGAACAGGTCCAGGTGCTCGGCACGGCTGACACTGGGCATGATCATGTGCAGGTCGTGCAGGTGGCCGGGGTCGACCTTGGCCAGCGAACGCGAGAGGAAGTCGGCCTGTTTCTGGTTGTTGCCTTCGAGCACCACCCGGTCGCCGGGGGCGATTAGCAGCTCCAGCGCTTCGACGATGCGCTCGGTGGGCAGCACCACGCCTTCGGCGAGGTGGCGGACGCGGTCCAGGCGGCGCTGCTTTTCGGCACGCCGCCGCGACCATTGCGGCGGTGGAATTTGTGTTGTTGTCATGGTGACTCCACGGGTTCGCTGTCGTGGGGTCACCTTAGGGCTGGGGTACCCGGGTATCAATCAAGCTCAGTTGCCAATCGTTACGCCCAGGTTAATGATCAACCGGCTGTTGCTTCCCTGTCGGCCCTGCCAACCTGAAACCTTGCTAGAGTGGCAACAACGTCGGCCAAGGCAAAAATGCAGAATCCCCCTGCAGATTTGTCGATTGTGCAAGGTAAATTCGCATGCAAGGATCCGCAGATCCTCTAGCGAACTCCAGACTTCACTCGGAAAATCAATAACAAAGCAGGGAGAACGCAATGACTGCGCACGCTCATACCTCGGCAACCGACCCTGTGCTGGCCGAGGTCCGCAACCAGATCGGCCACCTGACCCTGAACCGCCCCGCCGGCCTTAATGCCCTGACCCTGGACATGGTCCGCAGCCTGCGCCAGCACTTCGATCAATGGGCCGCAGACCCGCAAGTACGTGCGGTGGTGCTGCGCGGCGAAGGCCCCAAGGGCTTCTGCGCCGGGGGTGATATCCGCTCGCTGCACGACAGTTTCAAGGCGGGCGACACGCTGCACGAAACATTCTTCGTCGAGGAATACGCCCTCGACCTGGTCATCCATCGCTACCGCAAGCCGGTGCTGGTGCTGATGGACGGCTACACCCTCGGCGGCGGCATGGGCCTGGCCCAGGGCTGCGACCTGCGGGTAGTCACCGAGCGCAGCCGCCTGGGCATGCCCGAAGTCGGCATTGGCTACTTCCCGGATGTCGGCGGCAGCTACTTCCTGTCGCGCATCCCCGGTGAACTGGGCACCTACCTGGGCGTCAGCGGCGCGCAGATCCAGGCAGCCGACGCGCTTTATTGCGGCCTTGCCGACTGGTACCTGGCCAGCGATCAGCTCGCCGCCCTCGACCAGGGCCTGAACCAGCTCAGCTTCGGCGACCAACCCCTTAAAGACCTGCAGAACCTGCTGGCCAGGCTTGGTACCCAGGTGCTGGATGACGCACCGCTGGAAAAACTGCGCCCGGTCATTGACCACTTCTTCGCCCTGCCCGACCTGCCGGCCATCGTCGAGCAGCTGCGTGCGGTCACCATTGGCGACAGCCACGCTTGGGCCATTGCTACCGCCGACCAGCTGGAAAGCCGCTCACCGCTGGCGATGGCGGTTACCCTGGAGATGCTGCGCCGCGGTCGCCATCTGGGCCTGGACGACTGCTTTGCGATGGAGTTGCACCTGGACCGCCAGTGGTTCCAGCATGGCGACATCATCGAGGGCGTGCGCGCGCTGATCATCGACAAGGACAAGCAACCGCGCTGGAACCCGCCGACCCTGGCCGCACTGCAGCGCCAGCGGGTCGACCAATTCTTCGAAGGCCTGTGAGCCCGGGAGTACACAGATGCAAGACCTGGAACTGAGCGAAGAACAGATCATGATCCGCGACATGGCTCGGGATTTTGCCCGGGGCGAGATCGCTCCGCATGCCCAGGCGTGGGAAAAGGCCGGCTGGATCGATGACGGCGTGGTGCGCAAGATGGGCGAACTGGGCCTGCTTGGCATGGTGGTGCCGGAAGACTTCGGCGGCAGCTACACCGACTACGTCGCCTATGCGCTGGCGGTGGAAGAAATTGCCGCCGGTTGCGGGGCCACCGGGGCGATGATGAGCATCCACAACTCGGTTGGCTGCGGGCCGCTGCTGGCCTATGGCACTGCCGAACAGCAACAGCAGTGGCTGCCACGCCTGGCCACGGGCGAAGTGATCGGCTGCTTCTGCCTCACCGAGCCGCAGGCCGGCTCCGAGGCGCACAATTTGCGCACCCGTGCCGAACAGGTTGACGGCCACTGGGTGATCAATGGCGCCAAGCAATTCGTCAGCAACGCCCGGCGTGCCGGGTTGGCGATCGTCTTTGCGGTGACCGACCCGGAGCTGGGCAAAAAAGGCCTGTCGGCATTCCTGGTGCCCACCGACAACCCTGGCTTCAAGGTTGATCGCAGCGAGCACAAGATGGGCATCCGCGCCTCCGATACCTGCGCGGTCACGTTCGACAAATGCCGCATTCCGGCCGCCAACCTGCTTGGCGAGCGTGGCAAGGGCCTGGCCATTGCCTTGTCCAACCTCGAAGGCGGCCGCATCGGCATTGCCGCCCAGGCGTTGGGCATCGCGCGCGCCGCGTTCGAAGCGGCGCTGACCTACTCGCGTGACCGCGTGCAGTTCGGCAAGCCAATCAACGAACACCAGAGCATCGCCAACCTGCTGGCCGACATGCAGGTCCAGGTGAACGCCGCACGCTTGCTGATCCTGCATGCCGCACGCCTGCGCAGCGCCGGCAAACCCTGCCTGTCAGAGGCGTCGCAGGCCAAACTGTTCGCTTCGGAAATGGCCGAGCGCGTGTGTTCGATGGCGATCCAGGTGCATGGCGGCTATGGCTACCTGGAGGACTACCCGGTAGAACGGTATTACCGCGATGCGCGGATTACCCAGATCTATGAAGGGTCGAGCGAGATCCAGCGCATGTTGATTGCGCGGGAGCTGAAGCACTATCCCCTGTAATACCTACTTTGCAAAGCCTGCGGCCCCCGCGCGCACCGGCATAGCCGGTGCCATCCGCCGCGTCGCATGCTGCGTGGGAGTACCTGCCCTCACGATGCCCTAACGCCAATACCGCGCATCATCCACCACCCTGGCATGCCCCTCGAACAACGCAGGCAACTGCTCCTTGAGGTAGTCGATCCAGGTGCGCACTTTGGCATCCAGGTAATGGCGTGACGGGTACATCGCATACAGCGCACTCTCCCTTAGCCGATACGGGGCCAGCAGCCGGCACAAGCGCCCCTGCTCGATTGCCTGGCTGGCGGTGTAGAACGGCAGCAGGCCAATGCCCATGCCCAGCTCGCTGGCCACCAGCATGGCGTCGGCGACGTTGGTGGAGAAACTGTCGTTCGGCGTGATCACGCACTGGTCCACCCCTTGCGGGAACACCCAGTCGCCTTCGTACATGGGGTAAGCCATGCGCAGGCAGCGATGGTTGTGCAGGTCCTCGGGCTGCTCCGGTACGCCATGGGTGTCCAGGTAACCGGGGGCAGCGCAGGGGATGCTGAAAATATTGCCCAGCGGCACAGCGATCAACTGCGAGTCCGGCAGCGCGCCGTCGACGGTTATCACTACGTCGTGCCCTTCAGCCAGCGGGTCCGGGTTGCGCTGCGACAAGGTCAGTTCGATCACCACTTCCGGGCACAGCGCGTTGTAGCCGGCCACCAGCGGCATCAGCAGCAAGCCCAAGCCGTGCGGGCAATGCAAGCGCAAGCGCCCGCGTGGCGTCAGGTGCGCACCACGGGCTTCGCCTACAGCTTCCTCGGTCAGCAGCATGATCTGCCGCGCCCGTTCCAGAAACCGCTCGCCCGCCTCGCTCATGCGCAAGCGGCGGGTGGTGCGGTGCAGCAGGCGAGTCTGCAGCTGGTTTTCCAGCTCGGCAACGATGCGCGACACCTGCGCCGCGGATATGTCCAGGGCATTGGCGGCTGCGGCGAAGCTGCCACATTCCACCACACGGGCGAAGGTACGCATTGCATGCAGCATGTCCATGAAGGTGTGCTCCTTTATCGGTCTTATTCTTACGCTACAGGCAGGAATCTATCACGGGTTAGCCCATTTATTGTGTGAGACCTTTGAATACATCATTAGTCACACATTGAAAAAGGAGCCTGTCATGAAACGTTCGATCGCTGTTCTTGCAGTTGCCGCTACCCTCGCCTCGTTCGGTGCCTTTGCCGACGCCGGTAGCAACCAGCCGGTCAGCAGCAGCAACTACGAATACGGCATGCCGCTGGACGTGGCCAAAGTCATCTCCATCACCCCGGCCAGCAACGCTGCCGACTGCCAAGTGGGGACCGCACACATGGTCTACGTCGATCATCAGGGTCAGAAGCGCGAAATCGACTACCGTGAAATGGGCAACTGCTCGCAGCAGTGAGTCAGGCCAATACCTGGGTGATCCAGCCCAGCTGCTGGTTGAAGTCGTCGATCTTTGCCTGAGGCACCGCGTCACGGGCCCGCTGGAAATTGGCCAGAGTCTGCTGCTTCTGCCGCAGCATGCGCTGCCACTTGAACAGAAACGCCTCGCTTCTCTCCTGCATGAGCACCGGCCCGAAGTACAGCTGCTCAGCCGTGTATACCGCCCCATCGCCCGGCTCGGCCACTATGATCTCGTAGTCGAAGCGGTTTTCCCGCAGCAGTTCTTCGCTGACGATCCGGTAACCGTTGCCTGCCAGCCATCGGCGCAGCTCGCGTTCCCCGCCATTGGGCTGCAGTACCAGGCGCGTTACCCCGTCCAGGCGCTGCTTGCCGGCCTCGAGGATCTCGCACATGGTTTCGCCACCCATGCCACACATGCTGACCACCGAAATGCGGTCTTGCGGCTCGACCGCGGCCAGGCCATCGGCCAAGCGCACGGTGATATCAGCCTCCAGGCCGTTCCTGCGCACCGTGCGTTGGGCCGAAGCGAACGGCGTCTGCGCCACCTCACCCGCCACACCAGCTTCGATCACACCCCGCAGCATCAAGGCCACCGGCAGGAAGCCGTGGTCCGAGCCAATGTCGGCCAGGCGCGCGCCCTGCGGCACATGGGCGGCCACGCGCTCGAGGCGCCTGGACAAAGTCTGTTCGTTCAACGTAAACCCCTGGTTTTGCAATCGGCCGCGATTCTGACCTTGAACGCCGCGCATTTCAAACACCGGGGCACCCTCGACCCGCCCCGTGCGCTCGCGTAGGCTTGCCGTTTTCCTTCCGTCGCAAGGCAAACGCACCATGGCAAATGCAGACATCATCTACACCCCGGACCCGGACGCCGAGTCGATTTCCTCTGACGTCGCCGAGTACAACGGCGTGTTGGTCACCACGCAAATCCCGACCCACGCCGACGGCAGCCTGGCCCTGGGCGACATCGTCGAGCAGAGCGAGTGCACCCTGCAGGCGTTGAAAGTGGCGCTGGAAAAGGCCGGCAGCGGCATGGACCGGGTGCTGCACCTGACCATCTACCTGACCGACATGGCTGACCGCGCGGCGTTCAACGAGGTGTACCAGCGCTTCTTCAGCAAGCCCTGGCCGGTGCGCGCCGCAGTGGGTGTGGCATCCCTCGCATTTGAAGGCATGCGCGTAGAAGTGACAGCGATGGCTGCCAAGCGCTGAGCTGGGCTTGTCGGGGCCGCCCTGCGGCCCTTTCGCGACGCAAGGCCACTTTCACGATTCCGCATACTCGCAGCCAATCCCGCACCTCTCGGCACCCCAATGATGCCGCCAGCCCGTTTCGCCGCTACAATGCCCGCCTAAACCGTGACAGCCCGAAAATATAACGACATGTCCCTTCCAAAGAATCACCTGGAACTGCTCAGCCCTGCCCGTGACGTGGCCATCGCCCGTGAGGCGATCCTGCACGGCGCTGACGCCATCTACATCGGTGGCCCGAGCTTCGGCGCGCGCCATAATGCCTGCAACGAAGTCAGCGATATCGCCGAGCTGGTCGAGTTCGCCCATCGCTACCATGCACGTGTGTTCACCACCATCAACACCATCCTCCACGACAACGAGCTGGAACCCGCGCGCAAGCTGATTCACCAGCTGTACGACGCCGGTGTCGATGCGCTGATCGTGCAGGACCTGGGGGTGATGGAACTGGACATTCCGCCGATCGAGCTGCATGCCAGCACCCAGACCGACATCCGTACCCTGGAGCGCGCCAAGTTCCTCGACCAGGCTGGTTTCTCGCAGCTGGTACTGGCACGTGAACTGAACCTGCAGCAAATCCGCACCATCGCCGCCGAAACCGACGCCGCCATCGAGTTCTTCATCCATGGTGCGCTTTGCGTGGCATTCTCCGGCCAGTGCAACATTTCCCACGCACAGACCGGCCGCAGCGCCAACCGGGGCGACTGCTCGCAGGCTTGCCGCCTGCCCTACACCCTGAAGGACGACCAGGGCCGCGTGGTGGCCTTCGAGAAGCACCTGCTGTCGATGAAGGACAACAACCAGACCGCCAACCTGGCCGACCTGGTCGATGCCGGTGTGCGCTCGTTCAAGATCGAAGGCCGCTACAAGGACATGGGCTACGTGAAGAACATCACCGCCCACTACCGCAAGGAACTCGACGCGATCCTTGAGGGCCGCCCGCAGTATGCCCGTGCCTCCAGCGGCCGTACCGAGCATTTCTTCCTGCCCGACCCGGACAAGACCTTCCACCGTGGCAGCACCGACTACTTCGTCACCGACCGCAAGGTCGATATCGGCGCCTTCGACTCGCCAACCTTCACCGGCCTGCCGGTGGGCGTGGTGGAAAAGGTCGGCAAGCGCGACATGCTGGTGGTCACCGACGTGCCGCTGACCAACGGCGACGGCCTGAACGTGCTGGTCAAGCGTGAAGTGGTGGGCTTCCGGGCCAACATCGCCGAACCGCGTGGCGAGTTCGAGGAAGACGGCAGCAAGCGCTACCGCTACCGCGTCGAGCCCAACGAAATGCCCGAGGGCTTGTACAAACTGCGTCCCAACCACCCGCTGTCGCGCAACCTCGACCACAACTGGCAGCAGGCCCTGCAACGTACGTCTTCCGAGCGCCGGGTTGGCGTGGAGTGGCACGCGGTATTGCGCGAGCAACGCCTGATGCTGACCCTGAGCAGTGAAGAAGGCGTGAGCGTGCAGGTGGCCCTGGAAGGCCCGTTCGGCGCGGCCAACAAGCCGCAGCAGGCGCTAGAGCAGCTGCACGATCTGCTCGGCCAGCTGGGGACCACGATGTACCACGCCGACAGCATCGAGCTGGACGCCCCGCAGGCATATTTCATCCCCAACTCGCAGCTCAAGGCCCTGCGCCGCGAAGCCATCGAAGCGCTGACTGCCGCTCGCGTGCAGGCGCACCCCCGGGGCGGGCGCAAGGCCGAGACCACGCCACCGCCGGTGTACCCCGAGTCGCACCTGTCGTTCCTGGCCAACGTTTACAACCAGAAGGCCCGCGACTTCTACCACCGCCATGGGGTGCAACTGATCGATGCAGCCTACGAGGCCCATGAAGAGCATGGCGAAGTGCCGGTGATGATCACCAAGCACTGCCTGCGCTTCTCCTTCAACCTGTGCCCCAAGCAGGCCAAGGGGGTGACCGGAGTGCGCACCAAGGTGGCACCGATGCAGCTGATTCAGGGCGACGAAGTGCTGACCTTGAAGTTCGACTGCAAGCCGTGCGAGATGCATGTGATCGGCAAAATGAAGAGCCACATCATCGACCTGCCAACGCCGGGTAGCGCGGTGGCGCAAGTGGTCGGGCATATCAGCCCGGAAGACCTGCTGAAGACCATTCCGCGCGGGCCGCATTGATCCTTCATAGCCTGTAGGGACCCATTCGCAGCGAGGCTGCTACAGGTACCGCGCTGGGGGGCTGCAAAAGCAGCCTCTCAGCGTATCTGGTGCTTGTGCAGCAACCGATAGAACGTCGGTCGCGAAATACCCAGCACCTTGGCCGCCACACTCAGGTTGTCACTGTGGCGGTTCAGCACATCGCACAGTGCCTGCCGTTCAGCGCGGTGCTTGTACTCCTCCAGCGTGCCCAGCGGCTGCTGCTCCTGGTCGAGGGCATGCAAGCCCAGGTCCTGCGCCTCGATCTGCCGCCCTTCAGCCAGTACCAGGCCGCGGCGCACACGGTTGGCCAGCTCGCGCACATTGCCTGGCCAATCATGCCGGCCCATTGCCGCCAAGGCATGGTCGCTGAACGAGCGGGGTCGGCGCCCGGTTTCCAGGCTGTAGAAATGCGCGAAATGACTGGCCAGCATCGACAGGTCACCATGCCGGTCGCGCAACGGTGCGGTCACCACCTGCAACACGTTCAGGCGGTAGTACAGGTCTTCGCGAAAACGCCCTTGCTCGATAGCCCGTTCCAGGTCCACATGCGTCGCCGCCAGCACCCGCACATCCACCGGGATCGGCTGGCTGCCACCGACCCGCTCGATATGCTTCTCCTGCAAGAACCGGAGCAGGTTGGCCTGCAGTTCCAGCGGCAGATCGCCAATTTCATCGAGGAACAGCGTGCCACCATGGGCCGCCTCGATACGCCCGGCCTTGCGCTGATGAGCGCCGGTGAAGGCGCCCTTTTCATGGCCGAACAGCTCCGACTGGATAAGATGCTCGGGGATCGCCCCGCAATTGATGGCGATGAACGGCTGCTCGCTGCGCTGCGACTGGCGGTGCAGCGTGCGCGCCACCAGCTCCTTGCCGGTGCCACTTTCACCCCGGATCAGCACCGGTGACTCGGTGGGGGCCAGCTTGCCCAGCAACTTGCGCAGCTCCCGGATCGGCCGGCTTTCGCCAAGCAACTCGTGGGGCGCCTCGTCGACCTTGACCGCCCCCTTGCCCCGCAGGCGCGCCATGCCGAAGGCCCGGCCCAAGGTAACCTGCACCCGGGAGACGTCGAACGGCAAGGTATGGAAGTCGAAAAACCACTCACAGACAAAGTCACCGAATGCCGGCATGCGCAGCTGTTCGGCGCTTAGCACGGCGATCCATTCGGTGTTACTGCGCTTGATCATGTCCTTGACCGCGTCCGGGTGCCTCAGGTGCGAAGCCTGCAAGCGCAGCAGGCCCACATCACAAGGATGGTCGAGCGCTGCGCCGAGCACACAACTGTCTACATCCCAGCCTGCGTTGCGCAAACCAGGCAACAAATCGTGGCAGTCGTCACAGGGGTCGACAATTAGCAAACGGCGTTGAGCGGCAGCCTGGTGCATGACCGATCCTTGGCGCCAGTTTTTGGTTTTTTGAAGTAAAACAGCAAGTTGTGGCGCCCGTTTAACAGTAGCAACGAAGTTGACGGTTCCCAGTACCGTCTGTCTGCCGACGCATTTTTTTACAATCCGCCACGGGAATTTTCGCACTTTAACGACATCACATGGCGGCGCAGGCAAGAACGGATGCAACCCTGACAAAAAAATTTACAACCATTGTGTGACTTGCCCCCTGACAACGAGCATCAGTACACATAACCCCGCGCTGCACATCGCGATACATGAGGCGAGTTTCAAGCAACGCGGACTTGACGATGTTTGGGACCATAGAGAGACCGAACCATGAATGCCCCGCTCCGTGTCAACGAAGCACTGCTGATTGCCGACCACGCCTTCGAACCTTTCCAGTGCGTAGCCTGGGATGCACCCAACGGTACTGGTGAACTGAGCCTGGCAGTGATCGACCGGACCAGCACCCGTATCGGCGCCAAGCAAGTATCCTCGCGTATCTATTCCGATCCGGCCCAGTGGGCCAGCCTGATCGAGGAAGTGCGCGCCGAACTGTGCGAAAAAGGTTACGACCTGCAACCTTGGTCGATGCCGAAATAATAACGGCCGGCAACACAAGTGCGTGTAACATCACGCACTTGTACAACTACCTCCACACTGCCCTGGCAACTTTTCTTATTGCGACATAATGTCGCGCAGCCACTTTTCATTCCGCCAGACTGAACTGCTGCACGTGCTGATAATCGGCCTGCAATTGTTCAGCCAGCCGCTGTGCACGGCCCAGACGTACTGGCGCCAGTTCCATGTCCACCAACAACGTGGCACAGGGCATCGGCTGTACAGTATTGCAGTGCTGCAGTCGACCATCGGTAAATACCAGGCAGCGCATGGCTTCTTGTGGATGAGCCCGTTGCCGCGCCTGCAGCCAGTGCCGGGCCTGCTCAAGCGCTGCGATCAGTGGTGTTCCGCCTCCTGCCCCCAATGCCTGCAACCAGGGCTGCAACGCGGCCGAAGCCTTGAGGCCGTGGCGCTGCCACTGCGGCGCGCGCCCACTGGCAGTCAGCAACGCCAGGCGGGCACGTTGACGGTAGGCCTGGTCGAACAAAGACGCCAGCAAGCCTTTGGTTTGCGCAAGCGCCTGATGGCGACGGGTCGAGGCTGAAGCATCGACGATCACCAACCACAGCTCCGCCGGTTTGCCTTGACGCTGCTGCCAGCACAAGTCCTGGCGCTGGCGTGGGCGCCCCTTGAGCAAAGTCGGCAGCCAGGCCACCCGGCCGGCGGACGCATTGAGTACGCGGCCGCGGTTGGCGCCGTACTGCTTGCCTGCGCCTGCTTTGGCATCCGCCCCTGTGGCAGGTGGCTGGGGGATGCTCAGGGCTTTTTTGCCCAGTTCGGCACCTCACGGCGGGCACCGCTGGCCACCGGCTGCGCCGGCATGGCACCCCAGTCACCCTGCCCGCCTTGCTCGCCTGGGTTGCCGACACCCTGCTGGCCCGGCTGCGGCTCAGGCTGCGCGGGTGGGTTGGCCTGGGGAGCAGCCCGGCGGCGGTGGCGCAAGGCGAATTCGGCCACCGCCTCGACATCCACTTCTTCGATAGCGGCATTACCGCGCCAGGCGCAATGGGCGCGCGCGGCACGCAGCCACACCAGGTCGGCGCGCAGGCCATCGACGCCAGCGGCGTAGCAGCGCTCGGTGATCCAGGCCAGCGCCTGGTCGTCCAGGGCGATGCCGGCCAGGGCCTGACGCGCCGCTTGGCAGCGCTCGCGCAGTTGTGCCTGGGCCACGGCCCATTGCGCGCAAAAAGCCTGTGGGTCACTGTCAAAGGCCAGGCGGCGGCGAATGATCTGCTGCCGCGCTGCGGGCTCGGGCAAGCCTTCCAGCACCACGTTCAGGCCAAAGCGGTCGAGCAACTGCGGGCGCAGCTCGCCTTCTTCCGGGTTCATGGTCCCGATCAGCACGAAGCGGGCACTGTGCCGGTGCGAGATGCCGTCGCGCTCGATGCGGTTGGTGCCGCTGGCCGCCACGTCGAGCAACAGATCGACCAGGGTGTCGGGCAACAGGTTGACCTCGTCGACATACAGCACGCCGCCATCGGCCTGGGCCAGCACCCCCGGCGAGAACTGCGCCTTGCCCTGCCCCAGCGCGGCGTCCAGGTCGAGGGTACCGACCAGCCGTTCCTCGCTGGCGCCCAGTGGCAAGGTGACGAACGGGCCTTCGCCGAGCAGGTCGGCCAGGCCACGCGCCAAGGTGCTCTTGGCCATGCCGCGCGGCCCTTCGATCAGCACGCCGCCGATCTTCGGGTCGATGGCGGTCAGGCACAGTGCCAGCTTCAGCGCGTCGGCACCGACCACGGCGGCCAGCGGAAATTGTACGGGTTCACTCATTTCAAGCCTGTTCCTCGCCGTCGAGCAGCTGTTCCTCAAGGGCTTCGCGGTAGTCGCCCGGCGCCTGCCACAGGCCGCGCTGCTGGGCCTCCAGCAAGCGCTCGGTGAGGTCGCGCAGGGCCTCGGGGTTGTGCTCGCGCATGAAGTCGCGGGTGGCCGGGTCGAGCACGTAGGCATCGGCCAGCCCCTGGTAATGATGGTCGTCGATCAGGTGCGTGGTGGCGTCGAAGGCAAACAGGTTGTCGACCGTCGCCGCCATCTCGAATGCACCCTTGTAGCCATGGCGCTTCACCCCGTCGATCCACTTCGGGTTGAGCGCGCGAGCGCGGACCACCCGGTTAAGCTCTTCCTTCAGGGTGCGGATGCGCGGCCGGTCGGCCTGGCTGTGGTCGCCATGGTAGCTGGCCACGCCGGCCCCGCTCAGGGTTTCCGACGCCGCCAGCATACCGCCCTGGAACTGGTAATAATCGTTGGAATCGAGCAGGTCGTGCTCGTGGTTGTCCTGGTTTTGCAGCACCGCCTGTACCTTGGCCAGGCGCTGGGCGAACTGGGCGCGGGCCGGGGTACCGTCGTCGCTACCCCCGTAGGCGTAGCCGCCGTGGTTGAGGTAAACCTCGGCCAGGTCGTCGCGGCTATGCCACAGCCGGCCGTCGATGGCGTTCTGCACCCCGGCCCCGTAGGCACCTGGTTTGGCACCGAACACCCGCCAGCCGGCCTGGCGCGCGGCCTGTTCAGCGTCAACGCCCTGTTCAAGCAGGGCAGCACGCTCGCCGCGCACCCGGGCGGCCAGGGGGTTGAGGCTGTCGGGCTCGTCCAGCGCGGCCACGGCCTGCACTGCTGCATCGAACAGGCGGATCAGGTTGCCGAAGGCATCGCGGAAAAACCCGGAAACGCGCAAGGTCACGTCCACCCGTGGGCGGTCGAGCAGGCTCAGGGGCAGGATCTCGAAATCATCGACACGCTGGCTGCCGGTGGCCCACACCGGCCGCACGCCCATCAGCGCCATGGCCTGGGCGATGTCGTCGCCACCGGTGCGCATGGTCGCCGTGCCCCACACCGACAGGCCCAACTGGCGCAAGTGGTCGCCGTGGTCCTGCAAGTGGCGCTCAAGGATCAGGTTGGCCGAGGCGAAGCCAAGACGCCAGGCGGTGGTGGTGGGCAGGTTGCGCACGTCCACGGTATAGAAGTTGCGGCCGGTGGGCAGTACGTCGAGGCGGCCCCGGCTAGGCGCGCCGCTGGGGCCGGCCGGTACGAAACGCCCGGCCAGCGCCGCCAGCAGGCCATTCATTTCGGCAGGGCCGCAGGCATCCAGGCTGGGGGCTACAGCGTCACGCAGGGCGTGTACCACGTCGCGCACCGGTTGCCATTCGTTTTGCGCGGGCAGCTGCGCAGTACCGGCCAGCACCTGCTCGATCAGTTGCAGTGCCAACAGTTCAAGGCGCTCGCGGGTGTCGCCACAGGTACGCCAAGGTGCCTCACCCATGGCCTGCAACTGCTCGGGGCGAGCCCCCTGCCACGGCAGGCCCAGCTCGCAATCGAGCGGGTCGAAGCCGGGCACCAGCGCCTTGGCCAACGCCCGCAGCAGGCTGGCATTGCCGCCGCGTCCGTCACCGCGCTCAACCCGCAACAGCGCCAGCAGCGTATCCAGGCGCAAGCGCCCTTCAGGCGACTCACCGAACACATGCAGACCATCGCGAATCTGCGACTCCTTGAGGTCGCACAGGTAGGTGTCCAGCCGTGGCAACCACACCGCGGCATCGTCCAGCTGCCCTTCCAGCTGCAGCTCACGGTCGATGTGGTTGGCCTTGACCAGTTCAAGGATGTCGCGCTGCAACTCGCGGGCACGCCGTGGGTCGAGCAGTTGCGCTTCATAGAACTCATCGGCCAGCTGCTCCAGGTGGCGCAGCGGGCCGTAGGTTTCGGCCCGGGTCAGCGGCGGCATCAGGTGGTCGATGATCACCGCCTGGGTACGCCGTTTGGCTTGGGCGCCCTCACCCGGGTCGTTGACGATGAACGGGTAGATATTCGGCAACGGGCCGAGCAAGGCATCTGGCCAGCACTGCGCCGACAGCCCGACGCCCTTGCCGGGCAACCACTCGAGGTTGCCGTGCTTGCCGACGTGGATCACCGCGTCGGCGGCAAAGGCATGACGCAGCCAGAAGTGGAACGCCAGGTAACCGTGCGGCGGCACCAGATCGGGGTCGTGGTACACGGCGCTGGGGTCCACCTGGTAGCCGCGCGCCGGCTGAATACCGACAAAGGTCAGGCCAAAACGCAAGCCGGCAACCATCAGCCGGCCATTGCGGAACATCGGATCGCGCTGGGGCGGGCCCCAGCGCTCCAGCACCGCCTGGCGGTTGGCCTCGGGCAGGCGGTCGAACGCAGCCTGGTAGTCGTCCAGGCTCAGGCTTTGGGCGCAGGGCCGCTGGTCGAGGTGGTCGAGGTCATTGGTCACGCCGCCAAGCAATTGGTGAATCAGCTGCGTGCCGCTGCCCGGCAGGTCGGCCAGTGGGTAGCCTTGGGCCTGCAATGCCTTGAGGATATTCAGCGCGGCTGCCGGAGTGTCCAGGCCGACGCCATTGCCGATGCGGCCGTCGCGGGTCGGGTAGTTGGCCAACACCAGTGCTACGCGTTTCTGCGCATTTGGCAGGCGGGCAAGCTCGACCCAGCGGCGGGCCAGCTCGGCGACGAAGTCCATGCGTTCGGGGTGGGCCCGGTAGCACACCACGTCGGACTGGCTGCGCTCGCTGCGCCAGGCCATGTCCTTGAAACTGACCGGCCGGGTGATGATGCGCCCGTCAAGTTCCGGCAGGGCGATGTGCATCGCCAGGTCACGCGCGCCCAGGCCCTGCTCGCTGCCTTCCCAGCCGGGCTGGTTGTCCTGCGCGCAAATGGCTTGCAACACCGGGATGTCGCGGCGGAACGGCCGCAGGTTGGGGCGTTCCGGGCTGGACAGGGCAAAGCCGGTGGTATTGACCAGCACCTCGGCGCCGACCTCCTCGAGCCAGGCTTCAACCTGTTCCAGGCAGGCGCTTTCCTTGAGGCTGGCCACGGCAATCGGCAACGGGTTCAGCCCGGCAGCCTGCAGGCGCTGGCAGAACACATCGATGAATGCAGTGTTGGCCGCCTGCAGGTGGGAGCGGTAGAACAGCAGCGGTGCCACCGGCTGTTCAGGGTGCCACTGCGGGTACCAGTCCTCCAGCGTCGCACTGCCCTTGTGCGGGTGATACACCGCCGTGCGCGGCAATGGCTGCGGCTCGTCCCAGGCGTAGTCGCGGCCCAGCCACTGGTTGGCCAGGCTGTTGAACAGGTTGATGGCATTGGCCTTGCCGCCCTGGCGCAAGTAGTGCCAGAGGCGCTCGGCCTGCGCACCCGTGACGCTGCCCAGGCTGGTCAGCTCCGGGTCCGGGCGGTCGTCGCCTGGCACCAGGATCAGCTGCACACCGCGGGCGGCCAGCTCGACCAGCTGTTCGACGCCGTAGCGCCAGTAGCCGACGCCACCGTGCAACGACACCAGGATGACCTTGGCATGGCGCAGCACCTGGTCGACATACAGGTCGACCGAGGCATGGTTCTGCACCTGCATCGGGTTGGCCAGGCGCAAGCTGGGGAAGCCTTCGGGCAATTGCTCGGCGGTATCGGCGAGCAATGCCAGGTGTGAATCGCCGCTGCAGAGAATCACCAGCTCGGCGGGTGTCTGGCCGAGGTCGGCAATGCTGTCATCCGGCACGAAGCCGCCGGGCTGGGTCCGCAGCAGGTGCATGGGTCAGGCGCCCAGGGCCTGGCGCAGGCGCGCTTCCAGCTGCGCCGCATCGAGGTCCTGGCCAATCAGCACCAGGCGGGTGATGCGCGGCTCGTCAGCGCGCCATGCGCGGTCGAAGTGCTTGTCGAATCGGGTACCCACGCCTTGCACCAGCAGGCGCATCGGCTTGCCCGGAATGGCCGCGAAGCCTTTGGCACGGAGGATGCCGAACTCCACCACCAGCTGGGTAAGGGCATCGAGCAACAGGCTTTCGTCGGCTTCTGGCAGGTCGATGGAGATGGAGTCGAAGGCATCGTGGTCATGATCGTCATGGTCGTCACCGTCGTGGTGCGAGTCGTGGTGGGTGCGGCGCCCATCGATATGCGCCTCGGACTCGGCACCCACGCCCAGCAGCACTTCCAGCGGCAGCTTGCCGCTGCTGGCTTCGACCACTTTCACCGCGGGCGGCAGTTCTTCGGCGACTTCGGCGCGGACCTTGGCAAGGCCTTCGGCGTCGATCAAGTCGGCCTTGTTCAACACCACCAGGTCGGCACTGGCCAGCTGGTCGGCGAACAGCTCGTGCAGTGGCGATTCGTGATCCAGGTTCGGGTCGAGCTTGCGCTGCGCATCGACCTGGTCCGGGTAAGCAGCAAAGGTGCCGGCAGCCACCGCAGGGCTATCGACCACGGTGATAACGGCATCGACGGTGCAGGCGTTGCGGATTTCCGGCCACTGGAAGGCTTGCACCAGCGGTTTTGGCAGGGCCAGGCCACTGGTTTCGATCAGGATGTGGTCCAGGTCGCCCCGGCGGGCCACCAGCTCGCGCATGACCGGGAAGAACTCCTCCTGCACGGTGCAGCACAGGCAGCCGTTGGCCAGTTCATAGACGCGGCCGCTGGCTTCTTCTTCGGTGCAACCGATGCTGCACTGCTTGAGGATTTCGCCGTCGATGCCCAGTTCGCCGAATTCGTTGACGATCACCGCAATACGGCGGCCTTGGGCGTTGTCGAGCATGTGGCGCAACAAGGTGGTCTTGCCCGAGCCGAGGAAGCCGGTGACGATGGTGACGGGGAGCTTGGCCAGTGTTTTCATGTCGCATTGCCCTTGGCAGTATGGCGCGGGCATGCAGGACGACAGCCACGGGCCAGACCGGCCGGGCTTGTTCGCCACCGGATCACCCCGCCCGGTTGAAAGTCGAAAACGTTGCGAGGCAGGTCTCCTGGCTTGCACCGTTCCAGTCGCCTGCTGATGCAGCAGTCTGGCGGGATGACGCCTTCCCGCGCCTGGCGCAGTGGCTGTGTCGATCCGTTGTCGGTGCTTACAGTTGCGGGGGCAGCCGCGGCTTGTACCGCGTTCCCGTCTTAGCTTCGGCCTGGCCGAAGAACCTCGAAGTGGCAAGGCTACGCAGTGGCTGGCGGGTGGTCAACCATTGCTGCGGGGCCGGTCGACAACGCTGGGCGCAAGTGCGCTACAGTGGCGCCTTTATCCACGGTCAAGGACGCACCATGCCCCTCGCCCCTGCCATACCTGTACTGCGCATATTCTCGATCGACAAGGCCAAGGAGTTCTACCTCGATTTCCTGGGTTTCAGCCTGGACTGGGAGCACCGCTTCAGCCCTGACTTGCCGTTGTATATGCAAATCCACCGTGATGGCCTGATCCTGCACCTTTCAGAGCACCATGGCGATGCCTGCCCTGGCTCGACCGTGTTCGCCCGCCTCGACGACCTGCGGGCGCTGGAGCGTGAATTGCAGGGTAAACAGTACGGTTTCGCCCGGCCGGAGGCCGAGCGCCTGGATTGGGGCCTGCAGATGCAAGTGTGGGACCCGTTCGGCAACCGCCTGCGCTTCTGCCAGCAGATCGATGACGAGGCCAACCCGTGAAGGCTTTGGGCAAGCGCGAAATGGGCCGCCTGGAGCGGGAGTTGGTCGCGTGCCTGACCGATGCCTGCGAAGCCGCCAAGGCGGAGATTATCGGCTTCAGTTGGCTTACCCATCGCCTCGACCCCGAGGACTTTCCGAGCAGCCTGCGTATTACCTGGGTATTCGAGCAAGAGGCCGACAAGGCAGCGGCCGTGGTCGGTGATGCGAAGGCGCGCATGCTGGCACTTACCGCTCTGGCGCTCGAGCAAGCCGGCATTCGGCTGGACCATCCGGCCTGGCATGTGCGATTCGACAGTGAAGAAGCCTGCGCGCACGGCCACGGCGGAGACTGGGCCAAGCGCTTGCACACGCAGCGCTGAGCCCCAACCGGCAGCCGGTGCTTTACCCGGCCCCAGACGGTCCGTTAGGCTACGCATTCTCTAAATTACGAGGTGTTCGTCCAATGCGCCATTGATGCCGCCGTCCGTTCGACGGCCAGTCTTCAGCCTCCGGTTCGTACCGGAGATGTCGCGGCATTTATGGAGTTGTGCATGACGAACACGTCGACGCTGACGCTGGACAGCGTGTCCTTGGCCTTGCCTGATGGCAGGCCGCTGTTTAGCAACCTCAACGAAACCATCGACCAACGGCGCACCGGCCTGGTCGGGCGCAATGGCGTGGGCAAAAGCCTGCTAGGGCAGATTCATGCCGGCCAGCGTGAACCGAGCAGCGGCCATTGTCGACGCCTCGGGCCTGTCCATTTGCTGGACCAGCAAGTCATCGAGCGCACGCAGGCCCAGCAGCAACTTGCCCGGCTGAAGCAGGAGCAGCAGCGCCAGGCCCGTGAACTGCAGCGCCAACGCGAAGACCTGGAGCGCCATCAAGCGCGGGCCGGGCACCAAGCCAAGCACGCCAACCAGGCCAAGATTCTGATCCACCGCAAGCAGGAGCGCAGCCAGGCCACCGCTGGCAAGCAGCGCCGCGACCATCGCGATGCTCGGCAAACGCTACTGGGCCAAGTGCGTGACGCCGCCCGCAAGGTGGAGCAAGACAGCGCTATTACCTTGTTTTGCGGGGTGCTGATAGTGGCGTCCCATGATGTGGTATTGCTGGAAAACCTGGCGCTGGATGAGTACTTGCTGTTGTAGAAACCGAAAAAAAAGCATCGCAGCCTATCAATTCGTGACTGGCCGTTCCCGATCCGCCAAGGATGTATTAAGGTGGCATGGTGCGCATATAACAGCAGCCCGAGCGATCGGGCACTTGCAAGACAATGAGGGTGTCATGAGCAACGAAAGCATTAATTGGGACAAGCTGGGTTTCGACTACATCAAGACCGACAAACGCTACCTGTCCGTATGGCGCAATGGCGAGTGGGACAAGGGCACCCTGACCGAAGACAACGTGCTGCACATCAGTGAAGGCTCCACGGCCCTGCACTACGGCCAGCAGTGCTTCGAAGGCCTGAAGGCCTACCGCTGCAAGGACGGCTCGATCAACCTGTTCCGCCCGGACCAGAACGCCGCCCGCATGCAGCGCAGCTGCGCCCGCCTGCTGATGCCGCACGTGCCGACCGATGTGTTCATCGAAGCGTGCAAGCAAGTGGTCAAGGCCAACGAAAAGTTCGTGCCCCCGCACGGCAAAGGCGCCCTGTACCTGCGCCCGTTCGTGATCGGCACCGGCGACAACATTGGCGTGCGCACCGCCCCCGAGTTCATCTTCTCGGTATTCGCCATCCCGGTTGGCTCGTACTTCAAGGGCGGCATGAAGCCGCACAACTTCCAGATTTCCAGCTTCGACCGTGCTGCCCCGCAGGGCACCGGCGCGGCCAAGGTCGGTGGCAACTACGCTGCCAGCCTGCAGCCAGGCGCTGAAGCGAAGAAAGCCAACTTCGCCGACGCCATCTACCTGGACCCATTGACCCACACCAAGATCGAAGAAGTCGGCTCGGCCAACTTCTTCGGCATCACCGCCAACAACGAGTTCGTCACCCCGAAATCGGCCTCGGTGTTGCCAGGCATCACCCGCCTCTCGCTGATGGAACTGGCGCAATCGCGCCTGGGCCTGACTGTGATCGAAGGCGATGTCGAGATCAGCAAGCTGGACCGCTTCGTAGAAGCCGGTGCCTGCGGTACCGCAGCCGTGATCACCCCGATCGGCGGCATCGAGTACAACGGCAAGCTGCACGTGTTCCACGATCTGGAAAAGGTCGGCCCGGTTACCCAGAAGCTCTACAACGAGCTGACCGGTATCCAGAGCGGCGATGTAGAGGCGCCGGCAGGCTGGATCGTCAAGGTCGCCTGAGGCGCTTCAGCGTGTCTAATCCTGAAATAGGCTTACACCTGTTCAGGTAGGCCGACAGGCCTCAAAACGCCCGATGCACTGCATCGGGCGTTTTGTTTTTCAGGGCCATGTGTGGCCTCTCTGTGTTGGGGATCCGCACTGTCTCATCAACCATCTGTCTTGCTTGATCCAGGCGTAGAGGCAGTGAACGGGCATGCCCAACCCCAGTCGAACCTATCAGGCAAGCGAGGCCTGAGCGAGACGGTGCTGGAAACTTTCCAAGAACACTGTCTCTGCCATGGTCATCCTCTGCTCCCTATTCCAGAGCAAATGCAAATCCGCGTTGACGATGCCCTCTGCAGGCGGCAACCGCCATAGCAGCCCCTTTTCCACCTCTTCATGGAGGAGGTGCTCAGGCATGCAGCCCACTCCGTACCCAGCACAAACCAGCCGCTGAACTTCCTCAACACTCGGAGACGATGCAACGATGCGCCCAGTGAAGCCATGTTGATCGCGAAACATCGCAAGGGGAGATAGGTTGCCCCCCAACTGATCGCTGACAAAACTCACGAAATTTTCCCCGCGTAGCGACTCAAGCGTCACATCGCTGCGCCCAAACAATCGATGCCGCACGCCACAGAAAAACGCATAACGCTGACTAAGCAACAGGCGTTGTTCCAGCTTCAGCTGGGGAATGCGACACAAGCCAACACCAGCAGTGGCAGTCTTTTGAAGCAGAGAGCTGATGATATCGGCGCTACGCATGACATCAATTTCCAGTTCCACACGTGGATGCGCCTCATGGAAATCTCCCAGGAAATCGTCGTAGAGCTGTGACTGAACCCGACTAACGCTCAGCACTCGCACCTTGCCTACTACGTCATCGCTTTCCTTTTCCACCGCAGCACTGATGCGCGATACATCCCCATAGATATCAATGGCGATGCGCAAGACCTCCTCCCCGGCAGCCGTGAGGTCGAAACGCGGCCCGCCTCGGAGAATGAGAGCGCAGCCGAGCTGCTCCTCCAGACGCCTCAGCGCCTGACTAACCGCTGACTGGGTCACGTGCAGCCTTGCTGCAGCTCTGCTGATGCTGCCCTCTTGGCCAATCGCAAGGTAGGTACGCAGCAGGTTCCAGTCCAGGCGATCGTTCAGAAATCGACGTCCTTCCCATTTGTTGACCAAAGCATCAGATCTTGAAGTTGGCGGATTCATTGACGGGCCTATTAGTAGCGCTGCTAATACGACGGATAAGAATTAGCAAATTGACTAATCATAGCCCGAAGGCGATAAATCTCGAAAGCGCCGAACAGAGCGCGACCGGCTTAGCCAAACCTGCCCACCTGCCTATAACTCTAAGAAGGGCCTTGCATGCATACGTCAAACCAGCCGCGTCGTGCGGCGGCTGCCGCATTTGTCGGCACCACCATCGAGTTCTACGACTTCTACATCTACGCCACGGCGGCTGCGCTCGTGCTGGGTCAGGTGTTCTTCCCGAGCGGCAACTCCTTGCTCAGCACCTTGGCGGCATTCGGCACCTTCGCCGTAGGCTTCGTTGCCCGACCAATGGCAGGCATGGTGTTTGGCCATCTGGGCGACCGTCTGGGCCGTAAAAAAATGCTGCTGGTCACCATGGTTCTCATGGGCCTGGCAACCACAGGCATCGGCCTGCTACCCAGTTACGCCAGTGCTGGCATCTGGGCCCCCATCGGTCTGATTGCCCTGCGAATTGTCCAGGGGATCTCCGTCGGCGGTGAGTGGGGTGGTGCCGTCCTGATGGCCAGTGAGCATGCGCCGGCCAAACGCAAAGTGTTCTATGCCTCTTTCGCTCAGCTCGGTAGCCCGGCTGGCCTGCTGCTCGCGCTGATCGCATTCCGCCTGGTGTCTTCCTTGGAACCCGAAGAGTTCCTGAACTGGGGTTGGCGCCTGCCGTTCCTGGCCAGCGGCGTCCTGATGCTGGTTGGTCTGGCGATCCGTTTCGGCGTCGAGGAAAGCCCTGAATTCCAAGCCGCCAAGGCCAAGCAAGAGGTCGTCAAATACCCGGTGCTGGAAGTGGTACGTGACTGCTGGAGGCAGATCCTGTTTGCCGCTCTCGCGGTGACCATCGGCTCCGCCGGATTCTTCTTCACGAACACCTTCATGATCACCTACGTCACCAACTACCAGGGTATCCCACGAGCAACCATCCTCGACTGCCTGTTCCTGGTGACCATCCTGCAGTTCTTGACCCAGCCGCTGGCAGCACTGCTCGCTGAACGCATTGGCGAAGGCCGGTTCCTCAAGTTGGTGGCCCTGCTGTGCATGGCTGTGCCCTACCCCATGTTCATGCTGGTCGGCACCCAGAATCTGGTGTTGATGACAGCCGGCATCGCGATGGCAGTGGTCACGCTCTCGGCGCTGTATGCGGTGATCGCTGGCTACATGACCCAGGCCTTCCCCGCTCACCTGCGCTACTCCGGGATCTCTCTCGCCTATCAGTTGATTTGCGCCATCGCTGGGGGCAGCACGCCGATCATTGGCACATTGCTGGCCGACCGCTTCGCCGGCCAGTGGCTGCCACTCGCCGTATTCTTCACCGCGCTCTCCACGCTTTCCTTGATCGGCGTCTGTGGTCTCTCTCGCCTTCGTGGCGAGCAGCAGCACCCCACCCCCGCCATCGCACGTTAAATCAGGAGTTTTCATGAGCAAGCCGCACAACATTGGCGATGTCGAATGGCAGGCACGCTGCGAACTGGCCGCGCTGTACCGGATGGTGGCGCACTTCCGCATGACCGACTTGATCGACACCCACATCACCCTGCGTATTCCTGGGCCTGAGCATCACTTCCTGATCAACCAATACGGCGTGATCTTCGACCGGATGCGCGCCAGTGACCTGGTACGAATTGACCAGCATGGCAACGTCGTCGACGAGGCTTTTGGTGAACGCCGGGTGAATGCTGCCGGCTTCGTGATCCACTCGGCGATCCACATGGCCCGCCCGGACATGCACTGTGTGATCCACACCCACACAGCTGCTGGCATAGCCGTGTCAGCCCAAGAGCAAGGGTTGTTGCCGATCAGTCAGCATGCGCTGAAGTTCTACGGCAAACTGGCCTACCACCAATACGAAGGCATCGCCCTGTCCCTGGATGAGCGTGAGCGCCTGATCGCCGACCTCGGCACGCACAAAGCAATGATCCTGCGGAACCATGGACTGCTGGCCGGCGGCGCCAGTGTTGCCGAGGCCTTCCACGAGATTCACTTCCTGGAGCGCGCCTGCCAAGCGCAAGTGCAAGCATTGGCCGGCGGCAGCAAGCTCATCTACCCCAGCGAAGAAGTCTGCCGCCACACCGCCGCGCAATTCCAACGCGACGAGTCGGCGCAAATCATCAGCCTGAGCTGGAACGCCGCCCTGACCTTGATCGAACACCAACGCGAGTCGTACTGCTCATGAAACCGCTGGTATTACTGTCAACCGACCAGGCACTTCTGGGCCAACTGCAGTCCGCCTTCGCTCGCAGCGCTCCGCAGCTACGCGTGGTGCTGGCCAACGATCCCGCTGCCCAAGAGGCACAGGTAGCCGCTTGCTGGTTCCCTCCCATAGGCAGCCTCAGCGCATTACCCAACCTGAAGCTGATCCACTCGGTGGCTGCTGGTGTTGATCACCTGGCCAACGACCCGAGCCAGCCAGCATTGCCAGTGTGCAGAGTCGTAGACCCAGCTCACCGCCAAGGCATGGCGGAGTATGTTCGCTGGGCGGTCATCCACTACCATCGGGACTTCGACCGAGCACTTGCCCAACAGCAGCAACAGGTATGGCAACGTCACCCTCAACGACTCGCTGGTGAATACCGCATCGGCGTCATGGGGCTCGGCTCCCTTGGAGGAGCTATTGCCGGCGAGTTGGCCGAGGCCGGATATGCAGTGCGAGGTTGGTCGAGGAGTGCCAGGCAGCTGACCGGCGTGCGCACATTCTCGGGCCCAGCGGAGTTCGATCAGTTCCTGGATGGTCTCGATCTGTTGATCAACCTGCTGCCATTGACCGACGCCACTCGCGGCGTCCTCTGCCAGAAGACCTTTGAAGCCTTGGCGCCAAACGCGGCAGTGATCAACTGCGGACGCGGGCAGCACCTGCAGGTGGCTGACCTGGTCAACGCCGTCAACACTGGCCGCCTGCGCGGTGCGTTGCTGGATGTGTTCGAGAAAGAGCCGCTGCCATTGGACAGCCGCCTCTGGAGCACGCCGGGAATCGTCGTCACACCCCACATGGCCTCATGCGCTTCCCACGACTGCATCGCGCAGCAGGTGGCCGAGAACGCCCGGCGCCTGGCCTGCGATGAACCACTTCTAAACCAAGTAGACCCCGCGCTCGGATACTGATCCCACCGCCTGTTTGAGGATTCACATCATGCATACATGCAACGGCACACGGCTGTGGGACAGCCTCATGGACATGGCCAAGGTCGGCCCAACCGCCAAAGGCGGCAACTGCCGCTTGGCACTGTCGAAAGAAGACCGTGATGGACGCGAGCTGTTCGCAAACTGGTGCCGCGGGGCCGGGATGAGCATCCATGTCGATGCTATCGGCAACCTGTTCGCCCGCCTGCCAGGTCGCAATGACGACCTGCCCCCTGTGGTCATGGGCAGCCATTTGGACACCCAGCCGAAGGGGGGGCGCTTCGATGGCATTTACGGCGTGCTTGCCGGCCTGGAAGTGGTACGCAGCCTTCAAGACAAAGGCCTGCAGCCCGAGCGCCCACTGGAAATCGCGGTCTGGACGAACGAAGAGGGCGCTCGTTTCACTCCCGCCATGCTCGGCTCGGCGGTGTTCACGGGCGAGCTGCCCCTGGCCCAAGCGCTGTCCAGCCGCGATGCTGAAGGCGTCAGCGTGGCCGAAGCGTTGGAACAAACCGGCTACGCAGGTGAGCTTCCTCTGGGCCGTGAGTTCGACGCGTACTTCGAAGCACACATCGAGCAAGGCCCAATCCTGGAGGACGCCGGCCTGCCCGTAGGGTTGGTCACGGGTGGGCAAGCGATCTGCTGGCTGGACATCGAGATCAGTGGCCAGGCCGCTCACGCAGGCACCACGCCAATGCCTCTGCGCCGCGACTCCTTGTTCGGCGTAGGGGAAATGATCACCGCACTCGAACAACTGTCACGCGACTTCGCCCCCAAAGGTCTCGTTACCGTTGGCCAATTGCAGATCGCCCGCTCCTCCCGCAACACCATCCCTGGCCACGTGGCGTTCACCCTCGACCTTCGCCATCACGAAGACGCCGCCATCGCTGACATGGAAGCCAGCGCCCGTGCACTCATCGACCAGATCGCCACCAAGCGTGGCTTGCAAGTTCAGATCAACCGCCACTGGCTGAGCCCGGCCACGCCTTTCGATCCGGCCTGCATCGATGCAGTACGCAAAGCCATCGAAGGCCTGGGCTACCCGTACCAGCCAATCGTCAGCGGCGCCGGCCATGACGCCATTCACCTGGCCCGTCACTGCCCAACCACTATGGTGTTCATCCCCTGCGTCGGCGGCCTGAGCCATAACGAAGCCGAAGACGCATTGCCCAACGACGTGACCATGGGCTGCGACGTACTGCTTAACGCCGTGCTGACCCGCGCCGACAGACGCTGACTTAGCCAGATCCACCCAGGCGCCCAGCCAATTCAAGAAAGCTGGGCCCACGGGAACGCTTTGCCCAAAAACAAGAAATAGCCGCTCCGTCTTCAGCTGCCAATAACAACCAGAACCCATCTTTCGGGAGAAAATGGCAATGACCAGCCCTGCGTACACCGAGGTTGCCAGCGCGCAACCACAACGCACCGCCGACATGAAAAAAGTCGCGGTCGCCAGTGTGATCGGCACCACCGTTGAGTGGTATGACCTGTTCCTCTTCGCCACGGCCTCGGCCCTGGTATTCAACAAAATCTTCTTCCCAGGCTTTGATCCCCTGGTAGGCACCCTCCTCGCTTTCGGCACCTTTGCTTCAGCCTACGGCGCCCGGATGATCGGCGCCGCGCTCTTCGGTCACTTCGGTGACCGCCTGGGCCGAAAATCGATGCTGCTCATCTCGCTGCTGACCATGGGGGCGGCCACCTTCGCCATCGGCCTGTTGCCGAGCTATGAATCGGTGGGCATCTGGGCACCGATCATGTTGCTGACACTGCGCATCATCCAGGGCCTGGCCTTGGGTGGGGAATGGGGCGGCGCCGTTCTGATGGCCGTGGAGCACGCTCCCAAACATCAGCGTGGACTGTACGGCTCGTGGGTTCAAATCGGCGTACCCGCGGGGACGATGCTGGCAAACCTCGTGTTCCTGATGTTCGCCACCACGCTGACCAACGAGCAGTTGTTGGATTGGGGGTGGCGTGTCCCGTTCCTGCTAAGCGTTCTGCTGATCGGACTGGGCTTGTACATCCGCCTCAATATCCATGAGACGCCGTCGTTCAAAGCGGTGGAGAACAAAGGCACACAAGTCAAAGTGCCGCTGTTCGAAGTGTTTCGCAAATACTGGAAGCAGGTAGTCCTAGGTGGCGTGGCAACTATGTCCACTGGCACCTCCTACAACCTGATCGTGGCCTTCGGCCTGACCTACGGCACCCAGACCCTGGGCTTCACACGTGGCGAAATGCTCACGGTAGTGCTGGTTTCCTGCGCTGCCTGTATCGCCATGCTGCCGTTCTTCGGCGCCCTCTCAGACAAGGTTGGCCGTAAGCCGATCATCATCGGCGGGATCATCGCCGAGGCACTCGTGGCTTTCCCGATGTTCTGGCTGATGGATTCCAAAGTTCTCGGCCTGGCGTTCGCCGGTTACATGCTGATGATGACGGCATTCGCGGCCAACTACGGCCCCATTGCCACGTTCCTCGCCGAGTTGTTCGGCACTCGAGTGCGTTACTCGGGCCTGTCGATCAGCTACATGCTTTCCGGCCTCCTCGGAAGCGCTGCAACGCCTCTGGTTACCACCGCATTGCTGTCGTGGACTGGCAAAGGCTCATCGATTGCCTGGTACATGATCGGCTCAGCAGTTGTTTCTCTGATCGCGCTGCTGCTACTCACCGAGACCTTCAAACGGGATATCGACCAAGCACGGCAGTAATTCCGTGCTGTACCCGTGAGTGCTTCTTGCCAACCAGGCGAGCGCTTTCCACTTCCATTTGAAGAGTTTCCCGATGAAAAAGTACCTGATGAGTGCAGGCGTTTTCGCCTTGTCCCCCTTCGCTCAAGCCGATCTGGTGGGCGACAGCCATGCGAACCTTGGCCTGCGCAACTTTTACTTCAACAACGACTTCCGCGATCAGGCCGGCAGCCTCGGCCAGAGCAAAACCGAAGAGTGGGCCCAGGCCTTCGTGCTCGACTTCAAATCCGGTTTTACCGATGGGCCAATCGGAGTCGGCCTGGATGCCTTGGGCTTGATGGGTGTGACGCTCGATAGCGGCGATGGTCGCCACCGGGGCAGCAGCATGATCCCCGACGACGGCAGCGGCGCGGCCCAACAGTGGAGTCGCCTGGGCCTGACACCCAAGCTGAAAGTCGCCAACACCGAACTGCGATACGGCACGCTGATGCCCAAGCTGCCGGTGCTGACCTACAACGATGGTCGCCTGCTACCCCAAACGTTCGAGGGCGCCCAGATCACCTCAACCGACCTGGATGGCCTGACCCTTACCGGCGGGCGCCTCAATCGTGCTACGGGCCGTGCCTCCAGTGACCGTACTGGATTGGCCGTAGCCGGCGGCACCCGTGAGAGCGACCAGTTCCTCTTCGCGGGTGGCGACTACCGCTTCGGCAAACAACTCACGGCGCAATACTACGTTGCCAACCTTGAGGACTATTACACCCAGCACTTCGTAGGCCTCACCCACACCCTTCCGTTCTCCGAAGGCCAATCGCTACGGACTGATCTGCGCTACTTCCGCACCTTCGCCGATGGAGCAAACGACTCTGCTTCTGGTCGCGCAGGTGGATACCGCGTGGGCGGTTACACCGAGGACGGTGACGGCAAGATCGATAACCACACCTGGAGCGCCGCGCTTACCTATTCCGTACAGGGACACGCGCTCATGGCCGGCTATCAGGCAGTGTCGGATGGGAGCAACTTCGTTCAGCCGAACCAGGGCTCCCTCAGCGGCAAGGGTGCAGGGGGTGCCAGTGTCTATCTCTACACCGACCGTATGCTCGCGAGCTTCAACCGGGCAGGCGAGCGTACCGCGTTCGCTCAGTACAGCTACGACTTCGCCGCTGCCGGCGTACCTGGCCTGAAGTTCTCCCTGATGTACCTGAAGGGTGACGACATCCGCACCACCAGCGGAAATGACGCGAGCGAATGGGAGCGGGATGTTGGCCTGGATTATGTCGTGCAGGACGGTGCATTCAAGGGCCTCGGTCTGGCTTGGCGCCACGGGTTGCTGCACTCCGAAATCGATCCCAACCAGGAACAAAACCGACTCATAGTCAGCTACACCCTGGCGCTTTTCTGATTTCTGACCAAGTGCTGCCGGCGAGCCGGCGGCACGCCTTCGCTTCAAGGAGCTCTCAATGAAACGCATCCACAGCGCCACTGGCACCATCAGCCCAGTAGGCCCCTACTCCCAAGCCGTGGTCAGCGGCCACCTGGTATTCACCGCCGGCCAGATCCCATCACTGGGCAGCCTCGAGGAACAACCCGATAACTTCAAAGATCAGGTCAGACAGACCTTCGCCAACCTGGCCGCGATCCTCGACGCAGCTGGCTCCAGCCTGTCACACATCGTCAAGGTCAACGCATACCTGACAGATCCCGATCAACTGACGCCATTCAACGAGGTTTACAAGGAAATCCTTGGCCATGCACCACCTGCCCGCACAACCGTCTGCGTACAGTTGTGGGGAGTGAGCCTGGAAATCGACTGTATAGCCGAGCTGGTCGACATGGAGCGTGGGAAATGAACGACAACGATTTTATCGCAAAGCTGCGAGAGGTCAGCTTCGCTGCACTGGGCCACTTCCTCGAACAAGGGTTCGTCAGCCACGAAGTCCGCGCAATGGTGCCGGGCGGACGCATTGTTGGCCGGGCAGTGACGTTGCGTCTTGCAGAGCCGGATGCCATCGCAGTCAATCGCGCCCTGATCTCCCTGCAGCCGGGCGACGCTCTGGTGATCGACATGGCGGGTGACCATGCCCACGCTTGCGTTGGTGCGGTCACGCAGTTTGCGGCTCGCTGCGCAGGTGCAGCCGGCATCATCGTTGACGGCGTAGTTACCGACATCAACGAGCTGCGTGCTTGCCAGTTGCCGGTCTTCGCTCGCGGCACCACTCAGCTGACTACCAAGCTGATCGGAAGCGCCACCAGCCAGGTGAATGTGACAGTGAACTGCGCTGGGGTCACGGTGAATCCAGGCGACCTTGTCTTGGCCGATGACAACGGTGTGCTCATCTTGCCAGCACGAGAGCTGACAAAAGTAATAGACAAGGCACTCAATGCCGACCTCACTGAACCCGATTTACTGGCGCGACTGCGCGATGGCGTACCGCTCCACGAGATGCTGCTTACGAGTATTGAAACGGCTAGCTAAACTGTGTGAGGCTGCTCGCACATGGGTGATTGGAAACCTGCCATCCACCCATGTGCAGTGCAAATCATAGAGTAAAAAAACGCCATTAAGACGCTTCCCGAGGGTGCCTCAATAGGGCTGAGGCACTGCTCGGCGTAAGTTGCAGTTGAACGCTCGCCATGCGAGCGGGAGTGACGGAATAACGGGAAGCGTCCCCCGTGCCCCCCCCCGATCTAGCCACCGGAAACCTTATACAGCCAGTGATCGTTCACGTAATTCCCCATTAAGGATGCGGTCGTTCTCACTGTAGTCGACTGGGCAGTCGATCACGTGCACGCCGGGGTTGGCAATGCAGTGATCCAGCAGCGGCAGCAAAGCATCAGCACTGTCCACTCGGTATCCATTGGCGCCGTAAGCTTCGGCATATTTAACGAAGTCCGGGTTGCCATAGTCCAGGCCGAAATCGGTGAAGCCCATGTTGGCCTGTTTCCAGCGGATCATGCCGTAGCCGTCGTCCCGCAGGATCACCACAGTGATGTGCATGCCCAGACGGACCGCGGTTTCCAGTTCCTGACTGTTCATCATGAAGCCACCGTCGCCGCACACCGAAATCACCGGACGATCCGGATGTACCAGATGCGCCGCCATGGCCGACGGCAGGCCGGCGCCCATAGTCGCCAGTGCATTGTCCAGCAGCACGGTGTTCGGCTTGTGCGCCTTGTAGTTACGGGCGAACCAGATTTTGTAGATGCCGTTGTCCAGGGCAACGATGCCTTCAGACGGCAGCACGCGACGGATGTCGGCCACCAGGCGCTGTGGGTAGACCGGGAAGCGGTCATCATCGGCACCTTCGGCGATCTGCGCTTCGTTGGCTTCACGGATGGCCATCAGGCGGGTGAAGTCCCAGTGCGCGGTATCGTTCAGCGCTTCGCTGATCTGCCACACGGCGTTGGCGATGTCGCCGATCACTTCCACCTGCGGGAAGTACACGGCATCGACTTCGGCGGAGCGGAAGCTGATGTGGATGACTTCGGTGCCACTACGGACCATGAAGAACGGCGGCTTTTCGATCACGTCGTGGCCGATGTTGATGATCAGGTCGGC
>NZ_SSOE01000024.1:0-27224 GCF_029871175.1 Pseudomonas sp. BN607 | reverse complement strand
AGCTGGGAGAGCGCCTGCATGGCATGCAGGAGGTCAGCGGTTCGATCCCGCTTAGCTCCACCATTTCTGCCAGGGTTCACGCAAGTGAATCTTCGCGAAGGTTACGTCCCCTTCGTCTAGTGGCCTAGGACACCGCCCTTTCACGGCGGTAACAGGGGTTCGAGTCCCCTAGGGGACGCCATTTTTACCCGCGTTTTGCGGGACTTTGAAGGCTCATTCGATTATTGAATGGGCCTTTTGTTTTTCTTATCTCCCTAAAATTGTCTGCCGACAAACGGCCGCAGATTCCGCTTGCCAAAAAATATGATGAGAATAATATTTCGATCATCATATTTCGCCCTGTGAGCGCCGAATGAGCGACAAGAAGAGCAGAACCCGCGAACGCATACTGGAGGCTGCCCGCAGTGCGCTGATCCAGCACGGGCCGGCCGAGCCCAGTGTCAGCCAGGTGATGGGGGCTGCTGGGCTGACCGTTGGGGGCTTCTACGCCCATTTCGACAGCAAGGACGACTTGATGCTCGAAGCGTTTCGCCAGCTGTTGGGAGAGCGCCGCGCCTTGCTCGCGCAGATCGACCCCAACCTCGATGGTGCAGGGCGGCGGGCACTGGCCGGCGCCTTCTACCTGTCGCGCAAGCACCGGGATGCCGAAGTGCACGCATGCCCCTTGCCCAACTCGCTGGGCGAAATGCAGCGCCTCCCTGAGGCCTTTCGTGAGGTGCTGGCCGAGCACATCGAGTTGATGACTGTCGCGATGGTTGACCGCCCTGAAGACGCCGACAAGGCGCTGGCCGACCTGGCGCTGATGGTTGGCGGCCTGGCGTTGGCCCGGGCACTGGGTACCAGTGATCTGTCTGACCGCATTCTGCGCGCCGCCAAATCGGCGGTGCTTTAACCCTGGAGCATGGCGATGACTACCCTGAGCTGGATTCGTGGTGTCAATGGCACCCTGGGCCGCCTGGCCCCCGAGCACGTCGCGGGCAAGATGCGCCGTGCCTTCATGACCCCGCGCAACCTGCCGCCGCGGCACTGGGAGTTGCCCCTGCTGGCCAGTGCCGAGCGCATCACCTTGCGCTTTGGCCTGTCTGCATTGCGCTGGGGGCAGGGGCCTACCGTGCTGCTGATGCATGGTTGGGAGGGCAGGCCCACTCAGTTTGCCGCCTTGATCGAAACCCTGGTTCAGGCAGGGTACACGGTGGTGTCGCTGGAAGGGCCGGGGCATGGCCGTTCGCCCGGTCAGCAGGCGAATGTGGTGCTGTTTGCCCGCGCGCTGCTGGAAGCTGCCGCCGAGTTGCCGCCCCTGCGCGCGGTGATCGGCCACTCGATGGGCGGTGCCAGTGTGTTGCTGGCCCTGCAGATGGGGTTGCGCACGGAAGCGGCGGTGAGCATCGCTGCCCCGGCCCGGCTGCTGGGCGTGCTGCGTGGCTTTGCCCGGCGCTTGGGGTTGCCAGCACGGGCGCGGGCGGCGTTCATTCGCCAGGTGGAACGCGACGTCGGCATGCAGATTGCCCGGCTGGATGTCAGTGGTTACCAACTGGAGCTCCCGGGTCTGGTGGTGCATGCCGCCGATGACGTTCTGGTGCCTGCCGATGAGGCCGATATTATTCACAAAGCCTGGTTCGACAGCCGCTTGCTGGTGTTGGAGGAAGGCGGCCATCAGCGGGTGCTGGCCGACCCACGGCTGAGTGTCGCCGTGCTCGAATTGCTGGCCCGCGCCGACGTGCCAGCGCGACAAACTGCCTGAGGGTGTTGCCGGCGATGAGGCCGGTAAATCTGCCACAGGGGCTGGACATTACCCCGCAGGTCGCTGCTAAATCGGCTTTTGTGCCAAGGAAGCGAACATGAGCTGGGACCTGGCAACACCCTTCGTCATCGACCTGCGCGTCAGCAGCGAGGACATCGACGGCCTCGGTCACGCCAATAACGCGGTCTACGTTACCTGGCTGGAGCGCTGTGCCTGGCGTCACTCCCAGCGTCTGGGCCTGGACCTGGCCGAGTACCGGCGGCTGGATCGGGCCATGGCGGTGGTGCGCCACGAAATCGACTACCTGGCTGCCGCCTACGAAGACGACGAACTGCAACTGGCCACCTGGATCATCGACTGGGACCAGCGCTTGCGCATGACCCGGCGTTTCCAGCTCAAGCGCCCGCGTGACGGCGTAACTCTTTTGCGCGCCCAAACCACGTTTGCCTGCATCGAGCTGTCCAGCGGCAAACCCCGGCGCATGCCGGCAGAATTCCTCGACGGTTACGGCCCGGCGCTGATCGGCGCCTGATACCCCGGTGTTTTTTGCTAGACTGCCGGCTTTTCCGCCGAGACCCCGACATGCAAATTGCCCTGGCCCCCATGGAGGGGCTGGTCGACAACATCCTGCGCGACGTGCTGACCCGCGTGGGCGGTATCGACTGGTGCGTCACCGAGTTCATTCGCGTGTGCGACCGCCTGTTGCCGCCTGCCTCGTTCCACAAGCTGGCGCCCGAGTTGCGCCAGGGCGCGCTGACGGCTGCCGGGGTGCCGATGCGCGTGCAGCTGCTAGGCTCTGACCCTGTTTGCCTGGCGGAGAACGCCGCGCTGGCCTGCGAGCTGGGTGCGCCGGTGATCGACTTGAACTTCGGTTGCCCGGCCAAGACCGTGAACAAGTCTCGCGGTGGCGCGGTACTGCTGAAGGAGCCGGAGTTGTTGCACGCCATCGTGCGTGAAGTGCGCCGCGCAGTGCCGGCACATATCCCGGTGACCTCAAAAATGCGCCTGGGCTTCGATAGCCCGGAGGGTGCGCTGGATTGCGCCACCGCGCTGGCCGAAGGCGGTTCGGCGCACCTGGTGGTGCATGCGCGCACCAAGGTCGAGGGCTACAAGCCGCCGGCCCACTGGGAGTGGGTGGCGAGGGTGCAGGACGTGGTCAAGGTGCCGGTGTTCGCCAACGGCGAGATCTGGACCGTCGACGACTGGCGACGTTGCCGGGAGGTCAGTGGCGCCGAAGACATCATGCTCGGTCGCGGGCTGGTTTCGCGTCCGGACCTGGGCCTGCAGATCGCTGCGGCACGGGATGGGCGCGAGTACCAGCCGATGAGCTGGAATGACCTGCTGCCGTTGCTGCGCGAGTTCTGGCGCCAGGCCCAGGCCAAACTGTCACCGCGCTACGCGCCGGGCCGGATGAAGCAGTGGCTGGCCATGCTGACCCGCAGTTATCCCGAGGCGGTGGTGCTGTTTGCCGAGTTGCGCCGGGAAGATGACTGCGCGCGGATCAGCCGGTTGCTGGGGGTGGAGGTGCAGGCTTTGGAGGCCTGTGTTGCCTGATCTGGCCTCTTCGCGGGCGCGCCCGCTCCCACAGGTAGTGCACGGGTACTGAGCTCTGTGGTGATCTTGTGGGAGCGGGCATGCCCGCGAAAAGGGCTACACCGATTTCAAATTTTTTATCATTGCCCCTTGAAAGCGTTTCCCTAGGCCATATCTCTTGAGTACGCGATGCCGAAGTCGGGTCGCGTAGTGACTTACTTGCTGAATCTCAGGAGTTAATGACCATGACCACCGCTTTCTCTCTCGCTCCACTGTTCCGCCATTCCGTTGGTTTCGACCGGTTCAACGACCTGTTCGAATCCGCGGCACGTAACGAGGCCGGTAGCAGCTACCCGCCCTACAACGTGGAAAAGCATGGCGATGACCACTACCGCATCGTGGTTGCCGCAGCCGGTTTCCAGGAACAGGACCTCGACCTGCAGGTCGAAAAGGGTGTCCTGACCGTTACCGGTGGCAAGCGTGATAATGGCCCCGCCGAGGTGACCTACCTGCACCAGGGCATCGCGCAACGCGCCTTCAAGCTGTCGTTCCGCCTGGCAGACCATATCGAAGTGAAGGCCGCCGGCCTGGCCAACGGCCTGCTCAGCATCGACCTGCTGCGCATCGTGCCTGAAGAAGCCAAGGCCAAGCGCATTCCGATCAACGGCGATAAGCCAGCGCTGAACTGATTGTGTTGATGTGAAGAAGGGCACCCTCGGGTGCCCTTCTTGTTATGCCCTTGGCAGGGTCACGGCGGCGCCAGGGTCAGTAGCCCGCCGGCGCCTCCAGCAACATCTGCCGAAACTCCGGTAACGGCAACGGCCGGCTGTGCAGATACCCTTGGTACAGGTGGCACCCTAGCCGCTCCAGGAACTCCAGCTGTTCGGTCAGCTCCACCCCCTCGGCAATCACCGCCAGGTCCAGGCTGCGGGCCATGGCGACGATGGCGCGGACGATTTCCGCGTCGTTCGGGTCCACGGGTGCATCGCGCACAAAGGTCTGGTCGATCTTCAGGGCATCCACCGGCAGGCGCTTCAGATACGTCAGCGAGGAATAGCCCGTGCCGAAGTCATCCATTGCAAAACTCACCCCGTAGCGCTTCAGTTCGCGCATCTTGCTGATGGTGTCTTCCAGGTTCTGGATGACAATGCCTTCGGTAATCTCCAGCTTCAGCATTTGCCGTGGCAGGCGGTAGTCGTCGAGGCTGCGCAATACCCGCCCAACGAAATCATTCTGGCGGAATTGCCGTGGGCTGATGTTCACGCACAGGCTGAAATCATCGGCGTCGATCAGCCCGTCGGCCAGCATGCGCGCACAAGCATCGCACGCTTCGTCGAGGATCCAGCTGCCAACCTCCAGGATCAGGCCGCTTTCTTCCAGTACCTGGATGAACTGCGCCGGCGGCTGCTGGCCGAGTTGCGGGTGGTGCCAGCGCAACAGTACTTCGGCGCCGACGATGCGGTTGTCGCGTGCATCCACCTGTGGCTGATAGTGCAGTGCCAGCTCCCCGCGGGCCAGGGCCAGGCGCAGGTCGTTTTCCATGCGCAGGCGCTCGCTGGCGGCCTTCTGCATGGTGGTGTGGAAAAGCTGGGTGGTATTGCGCCCGGAGTCCTTGGCCCGGTACAGGGCGATGTCGGCGCGCTTGAGCAGGTCGGCCGGGGTGGTGCCATGGTCGGGGATCAGTGCCACGCCGATGCTTGGCGTTACCTGCAGGCGCTGGCCATCCAGCGACATCGGCTCGGCCAACAGCTCGCGCAGGGTGTCGGCCAGTTCGCGGACCTTTTCTTCCACCACTTCGCGGCTGCCTTCCAGGCCGCTGAGCAGCACCACGAACTCGTCGCCACCCAGGCGTGCGACGGTGTCCTCCAGGCGTACGCTGGCCTCCAGTCGGGCGGTGATGATCTTCAGCACCGTATCGCCCACCGGGTGGCCCAGTGAGTCGTTGATGTGCTTGAAGTGGTCGAGGTCAAGGAACAACAGGGCGCCGCGCAGGTTGTGGCGCTTGAGCAGGGCGATCTGCTGGCTCAAGCGGTCCATCAGCAACGCGCGGTTGGGCAGGTTGGTCAGCGGATCGTGGTAGGCGAGGTGGCGGATCTGCGCCTGGGCGTTCTTCAGCTGGCTGACGTCGCGAGCATTGAGCAGCAGGCATTCCACTTCGTTGAGGGTGATCGGCTCCACCGATACTTCCACGGTAAGAATGTCGCCGCGCTTGTTGCGCCCGAGCATTTCGCGGTGATGCACCCGGCCGCGCTCGCGCAACTCGGCCAACAACGCGCTGCGTTGCTTGTCGTCCGCCCAGATGCCGATCTCGTACACCGTATGGCCGATCACTTCGGCAGCGCTATAGCCGGTCAGGCGGCAGAAGCCGTCGTTGATCTCCAGGTAACGGCCGCTGTGGCGTTCGGTGATGGTGATGGCGTCGGGGCTGGAGTGGAAGGCCTTGGCGAACTTCTCCTCGCTCGATTTGAGCGCCGCCTCGGCGCGTTGCTGCTGGGTGATGTCACGCAGGGTGGTGACGCTGCAGGGCTGGTCGTCGACGGTGATCAGGCGGCTGGATATCACGCACGTTAGCGGTGCGCCGCTGCGGTGGTTGACCACCACTGCGACGTTGCTCAGGGCCTGTTCGCGGATGACCCGTTCGATACGTTGTGCGCGCTCGATGGACTCGGCCCACAGGCCGATTTCCTCGGCGGTGCGGCCAAGCACCTGCTCGGTATTCCAGCCGAAGGTCTGGGTGAATGCCGGGTTGATCTCGATGAACTGGCCAGTGTCCTGGCGTGTAACGCAGATTGGGTCGGGGCTGACCTGGAACAGGCTGGCGAATTTCTCTTCCGAGGCGCTCAGGCGCTGCTCGCGCTCCACCTGGTCAGTGATGTCGAGCAAGGTACCGGCCATGCGCAGCGGGTTGCCCTGCTCGTCGCGGTACAACCGGGCGCGGCTTTCGATGTAGCGCGAAATGCCGTTTTCCAGCTGCACCCGGTAGGTGATCTGGTAGTTGCCAGCGGGCCCTTCGCGCAAGCTGCGGTAGGCTTGGCGCATCGAGTTGCGCTCCTGTTCCGGTACCCCCTCGAAAAACGCGTCGAACGATTCGTGGAAGGGGATCGGCGGCAGGCCGTGCAGTTGCGCGGCGCGGGCCGAGCCGTAGAGCATGCCGCTGGGGATGTGCCAGTCCCAGGTGCCCAGCTGCGCCGAGTCCAGGGCCAGGTCCAGGCGTTCCTGGCTGTCTTTCAGCGCCTGCTCGGCGCGCTTGCGTTCGGTGGTGTCGACGAAGGTGCTGATAAGAAAAGTCACCCCCTCCAGCTCGATGCCCTGGGTGCAGAGAATGCCGTCGTGGATTTTGCCGCTGGTGGCGCGGAACTGCACCTCCATGATCAGCGGGCCGCCGTTGGCGCGGGTCGATTCCATCACCTGGTGGCGCTGTTCCGGGTTGACCCACAGGCCCAGTTCCAGGCTGGTCTTGCCGATCACCTGGGTGCCGGGCCAGCCGAACATGTCCTCGAAATGCTGGTTGACCTCGAAAATCATGCCGTCGTGGCGCCGGGTCAGCAAAATGGCGTTGGGGCTGAGGTGGAACAGCGTGGCGAAGCGCTTTTCCGAGTTGATCAGCGCCGTTTCCCGCTCGCGCTGGCGGGTGATCTCGCGGATCACCCCGATCATCTGCGCTCGGCCGTGCTGGTCGTGGGTCAGGCTGCCGTTGATTTCCAGCCAGTGCAGGGTGCCGTCCGGCCAGCGAATGCGGTGGCGCATGGCCTGTTCCACCGGCTCGCCGTTGAATATCGCCTGGAACACCTGTCGCGTGCGGGCGCGGTCCTCCTCGGGCAGTAGGTCGAGGTAATCGACATCGGCCGGCAGCGGCCGTTGCGGGTCGAAGCCGAACAGCGCCTGGGTGCCGCGCGACCAGCTGACCCGGCCGCTTTCGATATCCCATAGCCAGGCCCCCAGGCGCGCGCCGTTGAGCGCGGCCAGCAGTTGCGGGGCGTTCTGCCAGGCTTGTTCGGACTCTTCGGGGTCGGCCGCGGGTATTCTCGGCAGGCGCAAAAAGCGGTTAGCTGATTTGGGCATCGGTACCAGACCTTTGGCGAATAACGCGTCCTTGGAGTTGGAAATGCCGGGCTGACGGCCGGTCAGGCGGACCCTGCGTGGCTGTCGAGCAGGGCCATGAATGCCCTGGCGGCGTTCGATAGCGTACGCTCCGTGTGCAGAATGTAGCCTAGCTGGCGCGACAGCTGTATGCCGGGCAATGCGATGGGTGCAACCTGGTCGTCGAGCATGGTGCGTGGCAGCACACTCCAGGCCAGGCCGATCGACACCATCATCTTGATGGTTTCCAGGTAGTTGGTGCTCATGGCGATGTTCGGCGTCAGCCCTTGGCTTTCGAACAGGCGCTGCACGATATGGTGGGTGAAGGTGTTGCCGCCGGGGAACACCGCAGGGTGGCGAGCGACATCGGCCAGGCTGACCGCCTGGTTGTTGGCCAGTGGGTGCTCGGGCGCAGCGACGAAGTCGAGGGCGTCGTCCCACACCGGCACGGCCTTGACCAGGTGGTGTGGCTCGGGGGCCAGGGTGATCACGGCAATCTCGGCGCGGCCATGCAGAATCTCGTCGTAGGCCTGTTCCGAATCCATGAACTGGATATCCAGCGCAACCGCCGGGTGTTCGCGGGTGAACGCCCGCAGCAGCGGGGGCAGGCGGTGCAGGCCGATGTGGTGGCTGGTGGCCAGGGTCAGGCGACCGCTCACGGCGCCGTTGAGGTTGGTCAGCGCCCGTCGGGTATCATCGAGGACGTTGAGGATCTGGTAGGCCCGTGGCAGTAGCGCGCGCCCGGCCTCGGTCAGGGTTACTTCGCGGCCCAGGCGGTCGAACAGGCGCACGTCCAGCTGCTGCTCCAACCCGGCGATACGTTTGCTGATAGCCGGTTGGGTCAGGAACAGGCGTTCGGCCGCCCCTGAAAAACTGCCGGTTTCGGCGATGGCGATAAAGGCGCTGAGGTTGGCCAGGTCCATGGAGTTGTATTCCTTTGGGTTATCCAAAGCATAAAAAATATGAATTTGAGTTATTCAATCTAACCCCATAGCATCGTCCATACAAGCCAAGGGGTTTTTGGCATAGAAAGACGCTGATGAGGAACAGTCTGATGGCTGGCAAAACGCTCTACGACAAACTCTGGGAAGCCCATGAGGTCAAGCGCCGTGATGACGGCTCGTCCTTGATCTACATCGACCGCCACATCATCCACGAAGTGACGTCGCCCCAGGCCTTCGAAGGCCTGCGCCTGGCCAACCGCAAGCCATGGCGGATCGACGCCAACATCGCCACGCCGGACCACAACGTACCGACCACGCCAGAGCGCAAGGGCGGTATCGAAGCTATCGTCGACCAGGTGTCGCGCCTGCAGGTGCAGACCCTCGACGAGAACTGTGACGAGTACGGTATCGTCGAATTCAAGATGAACGACGAGCGTCAGGGCATCGTCCACGTCATCAGCCCGGAGCAGGGTGCCACCTTGCCGGGCATGACGGTGGTCTGCGGTGACTCGCACACCTCCACCCATGGTGCTTTCGGTGCCCTGGCCCATGGCATCGGCACCTCCGAGGTCGAGCACGTGCTCGCCACCCAGTGCCTGGTCGCCAAGAAGATGAAGAACATGCTGGTGCGCGTGGAAGGCCAATTGCCGGCCGGCGTGACCGCCAAGGACATCGTCCTGGCCGTGATCGGCAAGATCGGCACCGCGGGTGGTAACGGCCACGCCATGGAATTCGCTGGCAGCGCCATTCGCGAGTTGTCGATGGAAGGCCGCATGACCATCTGCAACATGTCCATCGAAGCCGGTGCCCGTGTGGGCCTGGTGGCGACCGACGCCACCACCGTTGCCTACGTCGAAGGCCGCCCGTATGCGCCGAAGGGCGAGCAGTGGAAGCAGGCGGTCGAGTCGTGGAAAGACCTGGTGTCGGACGACGACGCGGTGTTCGACACCGTGGTCGAACTGGATGCCAGCCAGATCAAGCCACAGGTCAGCTGGGGCACCTCGCCAGAGATGGTCCTGGCCGTCGACCAGCGCGTACCGGACCCGGCCGCTGAAGCCGACCTGGTCAAGCGTGGCTCGATCGAGCGTGCCTTGAAATACATGGGCCTGACCGCAAACCAGGCGATCACCGATATCAAGCTGGACCGCGTATTCATCGGCTCGTGCACGAACTCGCGCATCGAAGACCTGCGCGCCGCGGCGGAAATCGCCAAGGGCCGCAAGGTGGCTGCGAGCGTCAAGCAAGCCATCGTCGTGCCGGGTTCGGGCCTGGTCAAGGCCCAGGCCGAGCGTGAAGGGCTGGACAAGATCTTCCTCGAAGCCGGTTTCGAATGGCGTGAGCCAGGCTGCTCGATGTGCCTGGCGATGAACCCGGACCGCCTGGAGAGCGGCGAGCATTGCGCGTCCACCTCCAACCGCAACTTCGAAGGCCGTCAGGGCGCCGGTGGCCGTACCCACCTGGTCAGCCCGGCCATGGCCGCTGCTGCCGCAGTCGCCGGCCACTTCATCGATGTCCGCGAGTTGATCCAAGGGAGCGCAGCATGAAAGCCTTTACCCAGCACACTGGCCTCGTCGCGCCGTTGGACCGTGCCAACGTCGACACCGACCAGATCATCCCCAAGCAGTTCCTGAAGTCGATCAAGCGCACCGGCTTTGGCCCCAACCTGTTCGACGAATGGCGTTACCTGGACGTGGGGCAGCCCTACCAGGACAACAGCAAGCGCCCCGTCAACCAGGAGTTCGTGCTCAACCACGCGCGCTATCAGGGTGCCAGCGTGTTGCTGGCGCGGGAAAACTTCGGTTGCGGCTCCAGCCGTGAGCACGCCCCTTGGGCGTTGGACGAGTACGGCTTCCGTAGCATCATTGCGCCGAGTTTTGCCGACATCTTCTTCAATAACAGCTTCAAGAACGGCCTGCTGCCGATCATCCTCAGCGATGAGGAGGTGGACGAGCTGTTCAAGCAGGTCGACGCCAACCCGGGTTACCAGCTGACCATCGACCTGCAGGCGCAGGCGGTGACCCGCCCGGACGGCAAGGTGCTGCATTTCGAGATCGATGCGTTCCGCAAACACTGCTTGCTCAACGGCCTGGACGATATCGGCCTGACCTTGCAGGACAGCGAGGCGATCAAGGCCTTCGAAGCCAAGCATCGCGCCAGCCAGCCTTGGCTGTTCCGTGACGCCTGAGTGATGTAGCTGTGAGTGCTGGCCTCTGTGGGGCGGGCTTGCCCCGCGAAGAGGCCGGTACTGGTGATGACAATCAAAAGGACTGCACCCATGACCAGCACCAACCATACCGATGTGGTCCAGCGCCAGTTCGGCGAACAGGCCAGCGCCTACCTCAGCAGCGCCGTGCACGCCCAAGGCAGTGAATTCGCCTTGCTGCAGGCCGAGCTGGCGGGGCAGGGCGCTGCCCGCGTACTGGACTTGGGCTGCGGTGCCGGTCATGTCAGCTTCCACGTCGCCCCGCTGGTTGCCGAGGTGGTCGCCTACGACCTTTCGCAAGCCATGCTCGACGTGGTCGCCAGCGCCGCTGCCGAGCGTGGCCTGGCCAATGTCACCACCGAGCGCGGCGCCGCCGAACGCCTGCCGTTCGCCGATGCCTCGTTCGATTTCGTCTTCAGCCGCTATTCGGCCCATCACTGGAGCGACCTGGGCCTGGCCCTGCGCGAAGTGCGCCGGGTGCTCAAGCCGGGTGGTGTGGCGGCGTTCATCGACGTGATGTCGCCGGGCAGCCCGTTGCTCGACACCTACCTGCAAACGGTCGAGGTGCTGCGCGATACCAGCCACGTGCGTGATTATTCCGCCGCCGAATGGCAGCGCCAGGTCAGCGAGGCCGGCCTGCATGTGCGCAGCCATACCCGTCAGCCGCTGCGCCTGGAGTTCACCAGCTGGGTCGAGCGCATGCGCACCCCTGAACCGATGCGCGTGGCCATCCGCCAATTGCAGCAAGCCATGGGCGAAGAAGTGCGTCAGTATTACCAGATCGAGGCCGATGGTTCGTTCAGCACCGATGTGCTGGTGCTGTGGGCCGAGCGTTAAGAACTTTTCGGTGGGGCCCGCTTGGCCGCACCGCGTGAATGGATAGAGGAAAGCATGAGCAAGCAGATTCTGATTCTCCCAGGTGACGGTATCGGCCCGGAAATCATGGCCGAGGCGGTCAAGGTGCTGGAGCTGGCCAACGACAAGTTCCAGCTCGGCTTCAGCCTGGCACACGACGTGATCGGCGGCGCTGCCATCGACAAGCACGGCGTGCCGCTGGCCGACGAGACCCTGGAGCGGGCGCGCAAGGCCGATGCCGTGCTGCTGGGCGCCGTGGGCGGGCCGAAGTGGGACAAGATCGAGCGAGACATTCGCCCGGAGCGCGGCCTGCTGAAAATCCGTTCGCAACTGGGCCTGTTCGCCAACCTGCGCCCGGCCATCCTCTACCCGCAACTGGCGGACGCCTCGTCGCTCAAGCCAGAAATCGTTTCTGGCCTGGACATCCTCATCGTCCGTGAGCTGACCGGCGGTATCTACTTCGGTGCTCCGCGTGGCCAGCGTGAGCTGGAAGGCGGCGAGCGCCAGGCCTACGACACCTTGCCGTACAGCGAAAGCGAAGTGCGCCGCATTGCCCGGGTCGGCTTCGACATGGCCCGCGTGCGCGGCAAGAAGCTGTGCTCGGTGGACAAGGCCAACGTCCTCGCTTCCAGCCAGCTGTGGCGCGAAGTGGTCGAAGACGTGGCCAAGGACTACCCCGATGTGGAACTGAGCCACATGTACGTCGACAACGCCGCCATGCAGTTGGTGCGTGCACCCAAGCAGTTCGACGTGATGGTGACCGACAACATGTTCGGTGACATTCTGTCGGATGAAGCTTCCATGCTGACCGGTTCCATCGGCATGCTGCCTTCGGCGTCGCTGGATGCCGACAACAAGGGCATGTACGAGCCGTGCCACGGGTCGGCGCCGGACATCGCAGGCCAAGGCATCGCCAACCCGCTGGCGACCATCCTTTCGGTGTCGATGATGCTGCGTTACAGCTTCAATCAGTCGGCTGCCGCCGAAGCGATCGAGAAGGCCGTTAGCCTGGTTCTGGACCAGGGTTTGCGCACCGGCGACATCTACTCGGAAGGCTGCCGCAAAGTTGGTACGCAGGAAATGGGCGACGCAGTAGTCGCAGCGCTGCGGAATCTGTAATCTCTCTGGCCCGCTACCCCAAATTCCCGGTGGCGGCCCACTTTTAGCAAAGGTGTAGTTGCGATGAAACGTGTAGGTCTGATCGGTTGGCGCGGTATGGTCGGTTCCGTGCTCATGCAGCGGATGCTGGAGGAGCAGGATTTCGACCTTATCGAGCCGGTGTTCTTCACTACCTCCAATGTTGGCGGCCAGGGCCCGAACGTGGGCAAGGATACAGCTCCGCTCAAGGATGCTTATTCGATTGAAGAACTCAAGACCCTCGACGTGATCCTGACTTGTCAGGGCGGCGACTACACCAACGAGGTCTTCCCCAAGCTGCGTGAGGCTGGCTGGCAGGGTTACTGGATCGATGCCGCGTCGTCCCTGCGTATGCAGGATGATGCAGTGATCGTCCTCGACCCGGTGAACCGCAAGGTCATCGACCAGCAGCTGGACGCCGGTACCAAGAACTACATCGGCGGCAACTGCACCGTCAGCCTGATGCTGATGGGTCTGGGCGGCCTGTTCGAAGCCGGCCTGGTGGAGTGGATGAGCGCCATGACCTACCAGGCCGCCTCGGGTGCTGGCGCGCAGAACATGCGTGAGCTGATCCGGCAGATGGGGGCTACCCACGCTGCCGTCGCCGATGACCTGGCCAACCCGGCCAGTGCCATCCTCGACATCGACCGCAAGGTTGCCGAGACCATGCGCAGCGATGCCTTCCCGACCGAGAACTTCGGCGTACCGCTGGCTGGCAGCCTGATCCCGTGGATCGACAAGGAACTGCCGAACGGCCAGAGCCGTGAAGAGTGGAAGGCCCAGGCCGAGACCAACAAGATCCTCGGTCGCTTCAAGAGCCCGATTCCGGTCGACGGCATCTGCGTGCGCATCGGCGCCATGCGTTGCCACAGCCAGGCGCTGACCATCAAGCTGAACAAAGACGTGCCGATCGCCGACATCGAAGGGATGATCAGTCAGCACAACCCTTGGGTGAAGCTGGTGCCGAACCAGCGTGAAATCAGCATGCAGGAACTGACCCCGACCAAGGTCACCGGCACTCTGAACATCCCGGTTGGCCGCCTGCGCAAGCTGAACATGGGGTCGCAGTACCTGGGCGCGTTCACCGTGGGTGACCAGCTGCTGTGGGGCGCGGCCGAACCGTTGCGCCGCATGTTGCGGATTCTGCTGGAGCGTTGATCGTTCTGCTTTGACCAAAAACCCGCGCTGGCGACAGTGCGGGTTTTTTTGTGTCCGGGGGTGAGGGTTTCAGCGCCTGTGAGATCGAGCGCAGCTCGCGATGCGCCGCGCGGGCGGCGCTCGATCTAACAAACACCGCAAATCCCAAACCATCCCCGCTAGCCCGCACGCAACCCACAGCGACGAAGGTACGGCCAGCACAGACAAAACCCTACAATCCGAGTAAAGTGCCGCCCCCGCCGTCTACAGCAAGAGGATCCCTTCCATGACACACCCTTTGGATATCGCCGTCGTCGGCGCCACCGGCAGCGTCGGTGAAACCTTGGTGCAGATCCTCGAAGAGTTGGCCTTCCCGGTTGCTACCCTGCACCTGCTGGCCAGCATGGAATCGGCGGGCAGCAGCGTGATGTTCGCTGGCAAGAAGCTGAAAGTGCGCGAAGTCGACAGCTTCGACTTTGCCCAGGTCAAGCTGGCCTTCTTCGCCACCGGCGCCGCCGTCAGCCGCAGCTTTGCCGGCAAGGCGCTGCAGGCAGGCTGCACGGTGATCGACCTGTCCGGTGGCCTGGATGACGCCCTGGCCTTGGTGCCGGAAGCCAACGCCGACCGCCTGGCCGGCCTGTCGTTGCCAGCGCGCATCGTCAGCCCATGCTCGGCCGCAGTAGCCCTGGCCGTCGCGCTGGCGCCGCTCAAAGGCTTGCTCGACATCGAGCGGGTGCAAGTGATGGCCGCGTTGGCGGTGTCTGCGCAAGGCCGTGAAGCGGTCAGCGAACTGGCCCGGCAAACCGCCGAACTGCTCAATGCCCGACCGCTGGAACCGCGTTTCTTCGACCGCCAGGTGGCGTTCAACCTGCTGGCCCAGGTGGGCGCTGCCGACGAGCACGGCCATACCGCGCTGGAGCGCCGTCTGGTCAGTGAATTGCGCGTGCTGCTGGGCCTGCCTGAGCTGAAGATTTCGGTAAGTTGTGTTCAAGTCCCGGTGTTTTTCGGCGATAGCTTCAGTGTGGCCGTGCAAAGCCGTCGCCCGGTAGACCTGGCAGCGGTCAACCAGGCCCTGGAGACAGCCGACAGCGTCGAGCGGGTGGAAAACGATGACTATCCGACCCCGGTCGGTGACGCAGTAGGCCAAGACGTGGTCTATGTTGGTCGTGTACGTCACGGTGTTGATGAAGACCAGCAGCTCAACCTCTGGCTGACCACCGACAACGTGCGCAAGGGCGCTGCGCTCAACGCCGTGCAAGTGGCGCAATTGTTGATTAAACACATGCCGTAAAAGATACTGGCGAGCACTTTTGTCCTGCTCCGCATGCAGGTTTCGGGACGATTCATACAAGGGAAGAGGTCATGCTTCGAATTCGCAAACTGGTTCTGGCCATGGCTGCAGCATCAGCGCTGTCGTCTGGCATGGCGAATGCGCTGGGCCTGGGGGAGCTGACCCTGAAGTCGGCACAGAATCAGCCGCTGGACGCCGAGATCGAATTGCTCGACGTGCGCGACCTCAAGGCCGCCGAAGTGGCGCCAAGCCTGGCGCCGCCAGAAGAGTTCAGCAAGGCCGGGGTGGCGTTTCCGACCTACCTTGAAGACCTGACCTTCACGCCGGTGATCAACCCCAACGGCAAGAGCGTGCTGCGGGTTACCTCCAGCCAGCCGCTGCCGGGGCCAGTGGTCAAGTTCCTGGTCCAGGTGATGTGGCCGCAGGGCCGCTTGCTGCGTGACTACAGCGTGCTGCTCGACCAAGCCAAGGCCCAAGGCGACAAGCCGGCGGCAGGCAATGTGACCCCGGCCACCACCGGAGCCAGCAGCTACACCACCCAGCGCCGCGATACCCTGTGGCAGATTGCTGCGCGCAACACCCAGGGTGGCTCGATCCAGCAGACCATGATTGCCATTCAGGCGCTCAACCCGGATGCCTTTATCGGCAACAACATCAACCAGCTGAAGGTTGGCCAGGTGCTGCGCCTGCCCGACCAGCAGCAGATCCAGAACATCCCGCAGGGCGAGGCCAACAGCGAAGTGGCCGAACAGTATGCCGCCTGGCGTGAAGGCCGCCGTCTGGGCCCGCGTGCCCGCCAGCTCGACGCCACCCGCCGTGGTGCCGCCGACGCTGCCCCGGCACGGATCGCCCAGGGCGACAACCTGCGGCTGGTCAGCCCGGGCAGCCAAGCCGGTGCCGACCAGGCCAAGGCCCTTAACGACAAGCTGGCAGTGGCCCAGGAAAGCCTGGACACCAGCCGTCGTGACAATGAAGAACTCAAGAGCCGCATGACCGACCTGCAGAGCCAGTTGGACAAGCTGCAGCGGTTGATCGAGCTGAAAAACGACCAGTTGGCCCGTCTTGAAGCCCAAGGCGCAGCCACACCAACCCCGGCTGCCGCCACGCCCGCACCTGCACCGACTGCACCGACTGCTCCGGCGGCAGGCGCGCAGCCAGCAGCCAAGCCAGCACCTGCCGAAGCCGCCCCCGCGGCCGAGCCTGCGCCGGCCGCCCAGCCGGGCAGCGTTGTCGATCAGGTCATGGGCAACCCGCTGCTGCTGGGGCTGATTGCCGGTAGCGCGTTCCTCGTGCTGTTGCTTCTGCTGTTGCTGCTGGCGCGCAAGCGCAAGGCCCAACAGGAAGCCGAGAAGCACCTGCGCATGGCGCGGGCGCTGGAAGAGGAGCAGGGCAGCGGGTTCGACAGCGATACCGAGAGCCTTGATGGCATTGAGGTCCCGGAGCCCAGCGTGACGCTGTCGCCTGCCGTGGTCGCCGCTTCGGCGGCGGCTGCAGTCGCTGCGGAAAAAGTGGCAGAGGCCGAGCCACAGCCGCAAGCTGACCCGCACGCCGCGCTGCTCGCGGAAGTTGATCAATGCCTGGCCGAAGGCCGCCTGAACCGTGCCGCCGACTTGCTGGAGCCCGCCGTGGCCGCAGCCCCGGCGCGTGACGACCTGCGCCTTAAACTGATGGATGTGTACGCCCGCCAGGGTGATCAGAGCGCGTTTGCCGAGCAGGAGCGCCTGCTATCGGCCAGCGAGCACAACGCGTCTGAAGTCGCCGGCCTCAAAGAGCGCTACCCGGCCATGCTCGGCCTGGCCGCCGCCGGCCTGGGGGCCGCGGCGCTGGCTGCCGAAATGGATGAGCAGTACGTGCAGGAACTGCTGCACGAAGACGCCGAGGCGCCGGTAGTTGCCGATGTGGTGCCTGAAGAGGTGCCTGAGTTCGAGCCGCAAGGCGAGGCGGAGCCGGAGGTTGTCGCGCAAGCGGAGCCTGAGACTGAATTCGATGCCCTCGACGAAGTACCCATCCTCGATGTTGCGGGCCTGGAAGACCAGGGTCTGGGCGAGCAGGACCTGGACAGTGCCTTTGACCTGAGCCTGGATGGTGACCTGCCCGAAGAAGATCCACTGGCAACGCCATTGCTGGACGAGTCGATAGCGCAGGAGCCTGTCCCCGACGAACTGGTCATTGCCGAACCCGTGCTGGACGAGCCGGAGCAGCCAGAGGTTCAGGCCGAAGAGCCACCGTTCGCCGTGGATGCCGAGCTGCAGGCCGACGCCGATGCCGATTTCGAGGTCATGCTGGCCCAGGCCGAGGCGCAGCCAGCCGTGGACCTGTCTGACTTCGATCTCGATGTCGGCGAGCCGGTCGCCCCAGCCGCACCGCAAGCAGAGGCAGGGGCCCCGGTAGATACCGCGGCTGAGCTGGCCGCCTTCGACAGCATGCCGGAGTTTGACCCGGCATCCGACTTCGACATGCCGTCGGACTTCGACCTGTCGCTGTCGCTGGACGACGATTCGCCGGCCGCCAAGAGCTTTGCCTCGGAGCTGGACGACGTCAACGCCGAACTGGACAAGCTGTCGCAGAGCCTCGAAACGCCGTCGCTGGAGCCGCACTTCACCAGCGAGGATGCGGCAGCCCAACCCGAGCCCGAGCCGCTCGACGACCTGGACTTCGACTTCTTCTCCGGCAGTGATGAAGTGGCCACCAAGCTCGACCTGGCCCGTGCCTATATCGACATGGGCGACAGCCAGGGTGCCCGCGACATCCTCGACGAAGTGGTCAAAGACGGTGACGACAGCCAGCGCCAGGAAGCCGAGGACATGCTTTCCCGGCTGGTCTGATGCAAACAGGGCAGGCTTCGCGGCTTGCCCGCTTTCACAGGAACCCACCCATTTTCGAGCTTGTGGGTCACCTGTGGGAGTGGGGGCGGCCGCGAAGAGGCCTGCGCATGCAGTGTTCATCCACCGGCAGCCCTACGCGGCTGCCGTTGTCGTTATAATCCCCGCCATTCCGTACATCCCACAGGTTTCATGCTCTTGGACATCATCGACCCCGTCGCCACCGAATCCGCGGCCGAAGGCTACTCTCGCATCGCCCTGGGCGTGGAATACAAAGGCGCGCGCTACCGCGGCTGGCAGCGCCAGGCCAGTGGGGTGCCAAGTGTCCAGCAGGCCCTGGAAAAAGCCCTGTCCACGGTCGCCAACGAGCCGATCTCGGTCATCTGCGCCGGTCGCACCGATGCGGGTGTGCACGGCTGCGGGCAGGTCGTGCACTTCGACACCCGCGCCGTGCGTGACGAGCGTGCCTGGACCATGGGCACCAACTTCAACCTGCCGCACGATATCAGCGTGGTCTGGTCGCGGCCGATGCCGGCCGATTTCCACGCACGCTTCAAGGCCTGCGCCCGGCGCTACCGCTACGTCATCTACAACGACCCGATCCGCCCGGCCCACCTGGCCGAGGAAGTGACCTGGAACCACCGCCCGCTGGACGTTGAACGCATGGCCGAGGCAGCGCAGTTCCTGCTCGGTACCCACGACTTCAGCGCCTTCCGCGCCAGCCAGTGCCAGGCCAAGTCGCCGATCAAGCACATCTACCACCTGCGCGTTACCCGCCATGGCCAGATGATCGTGCTGGACGTGCGCGCCACCGCCTTCCTGCACCACATGGTGCGTAACATTGCCGGCGTGCTGATGGCCATCGGCGCCGGCGAGCGCCCGGTGACCTGGGCCCGCGAAGTGCTGGAAGGGCGCAACCGAAGCGAGGGGGGCGTTACCGCGCATCCCTATGGCCTGTACCTGGTGCAGGTGGAGTACCCCGAAGCGTTCGCCCTGCCCAAGCGTTACATCGGCCCACACTTTTTGAGTGGTTACGAAGCGTTGGCAGACTGACGGGCGAAAAGCCATTTGCTAACATCCGGCCTTTGACCGTAATAACCAGGGTTTGCGTGCCATGAGCAATGTTCGCAGCAAGATCTGCGGGATCACCCGCATCGAAGACGCACTGGCCGCTGCCGAAGCGGGTGCCGATGCCATCGGCTTCGTCTTCTATGCCAAGAGCCCGCGTGCCGTGGACGTGCGCCAGGCGCGGGCAATCATTGCCGAGCTGCCGCCGTTCGTGACCACGGTCGGCTTGTTCGTCAATGCCTCGCGCTGCGAGCTGACCGAGATCCTCGAAGCGGTTCCGCTGGACCTGCTACAGTTCCACGGCGACGAAACCCCGCAGGACTGCGAAGGTTACCACCGCCCCTGGATCAAGGCCCTGCGGGTACGCCCGGGCGACGACCTGGAGGCGGCCTGCAAGCTCTACGCCGGGGCTCGTGGCATTTTGCTGGACACCTATGTGGCAGGCGTGCCCGGGGGAACCGGCGAGGCGTTCGACTGGTCTCTGGTGCCGGCGCGCCTGAGCAAGCCGATCATCCTTGCCGGTGGTCTGTCGGCCGATAACGTCGCCCAGGCCATTGCCCAGGTGCGGCCTTATGCAGTGGATGTCAGCGGTGGCGTCGAGCAAGCCAAGGGCATCAAGGACGCGGCGAAGATCGAGGCCTTCATGCGTGCGGTGAAACAGGCGTGATAGCGGATGTGACGGCTGGCTGCGCGCCATCGTCCATAGCTTTCGCAGCCCTGCGGGGCAGCTGCCTGTGCCTGTGGCAGCAATACAACACATTAACGGTGGAGTGGTGCGCGGGAAGCCCCGGCAGCCGGTCCATCATCGTTTCATAAGATTTTGAGCTCAAGGGCAGGGCAGGGTCGGCGCTAACGGCCCCCGCCTGCCAATACTGGAGAAAGAAAGCATGAGCAACTGGTTAGTCGACAAACTGATCCCTTCGATCATGCGTTCCGAGGTGAAGAAGAGCTCGGTGCCTGAGGGCTTGTGGCACAAGTGCCCGTCCTGCGAGGCCGTGCTGTATCGTCCGGAGCTGGAAAAAACCCTGGATGTCTGCCCCAAGTGCAACCACCACATGCGCATCGGCGCACGTGCGCGCATCGACATCTTCCTCGACGCCGAAGGCCGTGCCGAACTGGGCGCCGACCTCGAGCCGGTCGACCGCCTGAAATTCCGTGACGGCAAGAAGTACAAGGATCGCCTGGTTGGCGCGCAGAAGCAGACCGGCGAAAAAGACGCGCTGATTTCCATGAGCGGCACCCTGATGGGCATGCCAATCGTGGTTAGCGCCTTCGAATTCTCGTTCATGGGCGGTTCCATGGGTGCCATCGTCGGCGAGCGCTTCGTGCGCGCGGCCAACTACGCCCTGGAGCACCGTTGCCCGATGGTCTGCTTCTCCGCCTCGGGCGGTGCGCGCATGCAGGAAGCGCTGATCTCGCTGATGCAGATGGCCAAGACCTCGGCCGTACTGGCGCGCCTGCGCGAAGAAGGCATCCCGTTCATCTCGGTGCTGACCGACCCGGTGTATGGCGGTGTTTCCGCCAGCTTGGCCATGCTCGGCGACGTCATCGTCGGTGAGCCGAAAGCCCTGATCGGCTTCGCCGGCCCGCGGGTGATCGAGCAGACTGTCCGCGAGAAGTTGCCAGAAGGCTTCCAGCGCAGCGAATTCCTGCTGGAGCACGGCGCCATCGACTTGATCATCTCCCGCAGCGAACTGCGCCCGCGCCTGGCTCGCCTGCTGGCGCAGATGACCGGCCAGGACACCCCGGAGCAAGCGCGTGAGGCGGCTGCCGTCGCGTGATGAAACAACGATCCCTGGGCGAATGGCTCGCCTACCTCGAGCAGTTGCACCCCTCGGCTATCGACATGGGCCTGGAGCGGTCGCAGAAGGTGCTTGCCCGCCTGGCGCTGGGCAAGCTGGCGCCGCGCGTGGTAACCGTTACCGGCACCAATGGCAAGGGTTCGACCTGCGCCTTTGTGGCCTCGTTGCTGCGTGCCCAGGGGCTCAAGGTCGGCGTTTACAGCTCGCCGCACCTGTTACGTTACAACGAGCGGGTGCTGATCGATGGCCAGGAGGCCAGTGATGAGCGCCTTTGCGAAGCCTTCGCTGCCGTCGAGGCGGCGCGGGGCGATATTTCCCTGACCTACTTCGAGATGGGCACGCTGGCCGCGTTCTGGTTGTTCTATCAGTCACAGCTGGATGCCGTAGTGCTGGAAGTAGGCCTTGGTGGCCGCCTGGACACCGTGAACGTGGTGGATGCCGACCTGGCCCTGGTGACCAGCATCGGCGTCGACCATGTCGATTACCTGGGGGATACCCGCGAGCTGGTAGCCTTCGAGAAAGCCGGGATCTTCCGCCAGGGCAAGCCGGCGCTGTGCGGCGACCTCGATCCGCCACAACCGTTGCTGGACAAGGCCGCCGAGCTGGGCGCGCCGCTGTTCCTGCGTGGGCGTGACTTTGATCTGGTCAGCACCGAGGGCGGCTGGAGCTGGCGCGGTACGGCGGCGGATGGTGCGCCGGTAGCGCTTCATGGCCTGCCACTGCTCGACTTGCCCATGGAAAACGCCACGCTGGCCCTGCAGGCCTACCTGTTGATGGGCCTGCCGTGGGATGCTGCGCAGGTGCGCCAGGCGTTGCTGGATACCCGTATTACCGGGCGCCTCGACCGCCGCCAGTTGAGCTGGCATGGCAAGCCGGTAGAACTGCTGCTGGATGTCGGGCACAACCCGCATGCCGCCGAGTATCTGGCCCGGCGCCTGGCTGCCCGGCCGCCGAAGGGGCGCCGCCTGGCGGTATTCGGCCTGCTCGCCGACAAGGACCTGGACGGCGTTGTGGCGCCGCTGCAGGGGCTGGTCGACGACTGGGCGGTGGCGCCGCTGGATACCCCGCGTAGCCGCCCGGCTGCAGAACTGGCCGCAGCCTTGACGAACCTCGGCGCGGCGGTGAAGTCTTATGCCAGTGTCGGCGCCGCCCTTGAGGGCCAATGTGCGCAGGCGACGGCGGATGACCAGATCCTGCTGTTCGGTTCGTTTTTCTGTGTCGCCCAGGCGCTGGAATGGCTGGAGCGGCACGCCCAGGAGGGTGGAGTAGATGGCAGTGCTGGATAAAGGGATGAAACAGCGCATGGTGGGTGCGCTGGTGCTGGTGGCGCTGGCGGTGATTTTCCTGCCGATGCTGTTCACCCGCGAGGACGAGATGCGCCAGGTGCGCGTCGACGCCCCGCAGGCACCGGCCATGCCCAGCCTGCCGGAAGTGAAGGTGGAGCCGGTTGCTGTGCCGGAGCCGCAGGTCATTCCGGAAGAGCCCCAGCAGGCACCGGTTGTGGTCAACGAGTCGACTACCCCGGCCAGCGCGCCCAGCCAGCCGATTGCACCGTCGCCGCAGACCCAGGCGCAGGCCCAGCCGGCCAAGCCGCAGGCGCCTGCTCCGGCGCCCAAGGTCGAGGCCAAGCCCGCTGCAACGCCAGCCCCGGCCGCGCCATCGAAGATCGATGTCAATGGTTTGCCGGTCAGTTGGTCGATCCAGTTGGCCAGTCTGTCCAACCGCGCCGGTGCCGAAAAACTGCAGCAGACCCTGCGGACCCAGGGTTACAACGCCTATATCCGTTCGGCAGGTGGCATGAACCGGGTGTATGTGGGGCCGTTGATCGAGCGCGCCGAGGCCGAACGCGTGCGTGACGCGATCAACCGCCAGAACAGCCTCAAGGGCTTTGTGGTGCGCTTCCAGCCCGAGCGCAGCTGATCAAGCGGGGCGGCTTTGCCGCCCATCGCCGGCAAACCGGCTCCTGCATGGGGCGCATCGGCCTCAGGCCCTCTGCAATTCCCGAAAGAACAGCTGACATTCCGCTTACCCAAGCCCCCGCCGCTCTGGTAAAATGCGCCGCCTCAAACGTCTGCAGGCAGCGCCGTGGCATTTACCTTGGTTGATTGGGCGATCATCGCGATCATTGCCGTCTCCACACTGATCAGTCTCAAGCGCGGCTTCGTCAAGGAAGCCTTGTCCTTGCTCATCTGGATCATTGCCGGTGCGGTTGCCTGGATGTTCGGCGGTTCACTCTCGGTGTATCTTGAGAGCTATATCCAGACCCCATCGATGCGCATCATCGCGGGCTGCGCCATTCTATTCGTCGCCACCTTGCTGGTGGGGGCCATGGTCAACTTCCTTGTCGGCGAGCTGATCCGTGTGACCGGGCTGTCCGGCACCGATCGTTTCCTGGGCATGGCCTTCGGTGCCGCGCGCGGGGCCTTGCTGGTAGTGGTGGCCATAGGCCTGATCAGCCTGGGGCCGGTTCAACAAGACACCTGGTGGCAGGAATCTCGCCTGATACCACAGTTTCTCCTGGTCGCCGACTGGTCGAAAAACCTGATCCTGGGTTTCACCGGCCAGTGGTCGCCCGGTGGGCTGATCAGCGCTCCGGCTGATCTTCCGTTCAAGGAACAGTTGCTCGGGCCAGCAAAGCCCTGAGCGCTATTCACTCAAGTTTTGTCAAAGTAGGGGTTGCGTCGCATGTGTGGCATCGTCGGTATCGTCGGTAAGTCGAACGTCAATCAGGCGCTGTATGACGCGCTTACGGTCCTCCAGCACCGCGGCCAGGACGCTGCCGGTATCGTGACCAGCCATGACGGCCGGTTGTTCCTGCGCAAGGATAATGGCCTGGTGCGCGATGTCTTCCAGCAGCGCCACATGCAACGCCTGGTCGGCAGCATCGGCATCGGCCACGTGCGCTACCCGACTGCGGGCAGTTCCACATCGGCCGAGGCCCAGCCGTTCTACGTCAACTCGCCGTATGGCATCACCCTGGCGCACAACGGCAACCTGACCAACGTCGAGCAGTTGGCCAAGGAGATCTACGAGTCCGACCTGCGCCACGTCAACACCAACTCCGACTCGGAAGTGCTGCTGAACGTATTCGCCCATGAGCTGGCGGTACGCGGCAAGCTGCAGCCGACCGAAGAAGACGTGTTCGCCGCCGTTTCCCATGTGCACAGCCGCTGTGTGGGTGGTTACGCCGTGGTGGCGATGATCACCGGCTATGGCATTGTCGGCTTCCGTGACCCCCACGGTATCCGCCCGGTGGTGTTCGGCCAGCGTCACACCGACGAAGGCGTTGAATACATGATCGCCTCGGAAAGTGTGGCCCTGGACGTACTCGGCTTCACCCTGATCCGCGACCTGGCGCCGGGCGAAGCGGTGTACATCACCGAAGAAGGCCAGCTGTTCACCAAACAGTGTGCCGAAGCCCCGACGCTGCAGCCGTGCATCTTCGAACACGTCTACCTGGCCCGTCCGGACTCGATCATCGATGGTGTCTCGGTGTACAAGGCCCGTCTGCGCATGGGTGAAAAACTCGCCGACAAGATCATGCGCGAGCGCCCCGAGCACGATATCGACGTGGTCATCCCGATCCCGGATACCAGCCGCACCGCCGCGCTGGAACTGGCCAACCGCCTGGGCGTGAAGTTCCGCGAAGGCTTCGTCAAGAACCGCTACATCGGCCGGACCTTCATCATGCCTGGCCAGGCCGCGCGGAAGAAATCGGTACGCCAGAAGCTCAACGCCATCGAGCTGGAATTCCGCGGCAAGAACGTGATGCTGGTGGACGACTCGATCGTGCGCGGCACCACCTGCAAGCAGATCATCCAGATGGCCCGCGAAGCCGGCGCCAAGAACGTCTACTTCTGCTCCGCAGCCCCGGCAGTACGCTACCCCAACGTCTACGGCATCGACATGCCGAGTGTTCACGAACTGATCGCCCACAACCGTACCACCGAACAGGTGGCCGAGTTGATCGGCGCCGACTGGCTGGTCTATCAGGACCTGCCAGACCTGATCGACTCGGTCGGGGGCGGCAAAATCAAGATCGAGCACTTCGATTGCGCCGTGTTCAACGGTGAGTACGTCACCGGCGATATCGACGAAGCCTACCTCGACCGTATCGAGCAGGCCCGTAATGACCTGGCCAAGGTCAAGAACCAGGCCGTCAGCGCGATCATCGACCTCTACAACAACTGATTCAGGGAGCGACGGCATGACGGATCAATGGGATGCCGGTCGACTGGACAGCGACCTCGAGGGTGTCGGTTTCGACACCCTGGCGGTGCGCGCCGGTCAAAACCGTACACCAGAGGGTGAGCACAGCGAAGCGCTGTTCCTGACCTCGAGCTATGTGTTCCGCACGGCGGCCGATGCCGCTGCGCGCTTTGCCGGTGAAACGCCGGGCAACGTCTATTCGCGCTACACCAACCCCTCTGTGCGTGCCTTCGAGGAACGCCTGGCGGCCATGGAAGGTGCCGAACAGGCCGTGGGCACGTCCACCGGCATGGCGGCAATCCTCGCCGTGGTCATGTCGCTCTGCAGCGCGGGTGACCATGTGCTGGTATCGCAGAGCGTGTTCGGTTCGACCATCAGCCTGTTCGAGAAGTACTTCAAGCGTTTTGGGCTGCAGGTGGACTATGTGCCCCTGGTCGATCTGGCTGGCTGGGAACAGGCCATCAAGGCCAATACCAAGCTGCTGATCGTCGAGTCACCGTCCAACCCGCTGGCCGAGCTGGTCGATATCACCGCCCTCAGCGAGATCGCCCATGCCCATGGTGCCATGCTGGTGGTGGATAACTGCTTCAGCACCCCGGCACTGCAGCAGCCGCTGAAACTGGGGGCCGACATCGTGTTCCACTCGGCAACCAAGTTCATCGACGGCCAGGGCCGTTGCATGGGCGGCGTGGTTGCCGGCCGTGCCGAGCAGATGAAAGAAGTGGTGGGCTTCCTGCGTACCGCAGGCCCGACCCTCAGCCCGTTCAACGCCTGGATCTTCACCAAAGGCCTCGAAACCCTGCGCCTGCGCATGCGTGCGCATTGTGAAAGCGCCCAGGCCCTGGCTGAATGGCTGGAGCAGCAGGACGGCGTGGAGAAGGTGCATTACGCCGGCCTGCCAAGCCACCCGCAGCACGAACTGGCCAAACGCCAGATGAGTGGCTTTGGTGCGGTGGTCAGCTTTGAGGTGAAGGGCGGTAAAGAGGGCGCCTGGCGCTTCATCGATGCGACCCGGGTGATTTCCATCACTACCAACCTGGGTGACAGCAAGACGACCATCGCCCACCCGGCCACCACCTCCCACGGCCGTCTGTCGCCGCAGGAGCGTGCAGCCGCGGGTATCCGCGACAGCCTGATCCGTGTTGCCGTGGGCCTGGAAGACGTGGCCGACCTGCAGGCGGACCTGGCGCGCGGTCTGGCAGCACTGTGATCGAAATCAGCGGCAGCCCCCCGGGCCACAATGGCCGGGTAGCCCTGGTAACCGGTGCCGCGCGCGGCATCGGCCTGGGTATTGCCGCATGGTTGATCTGTGAAGGCTGGCAGGTGGTGCTCAGCGACCTTGATCGCCAGCGCGGCGCCAAGGTGGCCAAGGCACTCGGTGACAACGCCTGGTTCATCACCATGGACGTTGCCGATGAGGCTCAGGTCAGCGCCGGGGTGTCCGAAGTGCTCGGGCAGTTTGGCCGGCTGGATGCACTGGTGTGCAACGCGGCAATTGCCAACCCGCACAACCAGACGCTGGAAAGCCTGAGCCTGGCGCAGTGGAACCGGGTACTGGCGGTCAACCTCAGCGGCCCGATGTTGCTGGCCAAGCACTGTGCGCCTTACCTGCGGGCGCACAACGGGGCGATCGTCAACCTGACCTCTACCCGGGCGCGCCAGTCCGAGCCGGACACCGAGGCTTACGCGGCGAGCAAAGGCGGGCTGGTGGCCTTGACCCATGCCTTGGCCATGAGCCTCGGCCCGGAGATCCGCGTCAATGCGGTGAGCCCGGGCTGGATCGACGCACGCGACCCGTCGCAGCGCCGTGCCGAGCCACTGACCGAAGCCGAGCATGCCCAGCACCCGACGGGGAGGGTAGGCACGGTGGAGGATGTGGCTGCCATGGTGGCCTGGCTGCTGTCGCGCCAAGCGGCCTTCGTCACCGGCCAGGAGTTTGTGGTCGATGGCGGCATGACCCGCAAGATGATCTACACCTGAGCACCTTGTTTGATCTGCGCCGGCCTCTTCGCGGGTAAACCCGCTCCTACCACGGTAAATGTCCAACTGTGGGAGCGGGGTTACCCGCGAAGAGGCCGGCGCAGGCAATCACATCACGTTGTCTTTTTGAAAAAAATTCAATGGGGCTATTGACTTAGCTTCGCCACCTGCGTAAATTTCGCGGCCTCAGCGAAGCAAACGCAACAAGCAACATCGCGAGGGTGATTAGCTCAGCCGGGAGAGCATCTGCCTTACAAGCAGAGGGTCGGCGGTTCGATCCCGTCATCACCCACCACTTCCTGAGATGTTCCTGCCGCTTCAGGTTTTGCAAAAAGCCTCAAGCCAGAGAGGAACGCACTGCGCAGCGGTAGTTCAGTCGGTTAGAATACCGGCCTGTCACGCCGGGGGTCGCGGGTTCGAGT
>NZ_SSOE01000023.1:0-121427 GCF_029871175.1 Pseudomonas sp. BN607 | reverse complement strand
TTCGCGGGGCAAGCCCGCTCCCACAGGTACCCCCACAGTTCCAACCCCACAGGTCCAACCCCGCAGGCTTGAGGCTGATGCAGTACCTGGGGAAACAACTGGCTTGCTGAATTTCTAGACGCTAGCGCAATCCCTGTGGGAGCGGGCTTGTCCCGCGAACACGGGCGAAGCCCGTGCCATCCACCAAGGCGTCGGTTTCGGGGGCAAGTTGCCCCCCACAGGTGGGAGCGGCCCGGCGCTGTCAGCCGGGATGCACGTGCCCGAATAGCCCCTGCGACACTTTCACTCGCTGCTCCGCGTCTTCGGTAACGCCATCTTTGGCCAGCGCCTCGATGTGCGCTTCGATGGCGTGGGTGCGCTGGGTCAGGCCGCAGTCGTTGGCAATCTGGATGTTCAGGCCCGGGCGGGCGTTGAGCTCCAGAATCAGTGGGCCTTTGTCCTGGTCCAGCACCATGTCCACACCGATGTAACCCAGCCCGCACAGCTCATAGCAACCGGCGGCCAGCTTCATGAAGCCGTCCCAGTTCGGCAACTGCACGCCGTCCACCGCGTTAGTGGTGTCCGGGTGCTTGCTGATGATGTTGTTCAGCCAGGTGCCGCGCAGGGTCACGCCGGTGGCCAGGTCGACCCCGACGCCGATGGCGCCCTGGTGCAGGTTGGCCTTGCCGCCTGACTGGCGGGTCGGCAGGCGCAGCATGGCCATTACCGGGTAGCCCATCAGTACGATGATGCGGATGTCCGGCACACCTTCGTAGCTGATGCTCTTGAAGATCTGGTCCGGGGTCACCCGGTATTCGATCAGCGCGCGGTCGCGGTGCCCGCCCAGCGAATACAGGCCGGTGAGGATGCTCGAGACCTGATGCTCGATTTCCTCGTGGCTCATGATCTTGCCCGAGACCGTGCGGTAACGGTCCTCGAAGCGGTCGGCAATCACCAGGATGCCGTCACCGCCAGCCCCTTGCGCCGGCTTGATGACAAAGTCGCTGCGGCCGCCGATGATCTCGTGAAGCTTGTCGATCTGCTTCTCGGTCTCGATGATGCCGTACATTTCCGGCACATGGATGCCCGCCGCCAGGGCGCGCTCCTTGGTGATGATCTTGTCGTCGACGATCGGGTACAGGTGGCGCTTGTTGTACTTCAACACGTAGTCCGCGTTGCGCCGGTTGATACCCATGATGCCCCGGGCCTCCAGGGCTTTCCACGTCTTGATCAGGCCAAACATCAGGCGTCAGCCTTCTTCAGGAATGCCTTGAAGCGCACGAGCTCGGTCAGGCGGTAGCCGCGGTAGCGGCCCATTGCCAGCATGAAGCCCACCAGGATCAGCAGCACGGCAGGGAAGGTGAACACGAAGTACACCAGCTCCGGCACCATCATCAGCAGGTGTGCCAGCGAGGCGGCGAACAGGGTGCCGATGGCCACTTTCATGGCATGGCCGCCACCACGCTCTTCCCAGGTGATCGACAGGCGTTCGATGGTCATGGTCAGGATCACCATCGGGAACAGCGCCACCGACAGCCCGCGCTCCAGGCCCAGCTTGTGGCTGAACAGGCTGATGGCCGCGATCAGCACCACGACGAAGGTCAGTACCACCGACAGGCGTGGCAGCATTTGCAGCTTCAGGTGTTCCAGGTACGAGCGCAGCGACAGGCCGAGTGCCGTGATTACCGTGAACAGCACGATACCGAAGCCCAGCTGGGTCTCGCGGAAGGCCAGGGCGATCAGCACCGGGGTGAAGGTACCCAGGGTCTGCAGGCCGATCAGGTTGCGTAGCACCAGGATCACCAGCACGCCGATCGGGATCATTACCATGATCATGAAGGTTTGCTGGGTTTGCAGTGGCAGACCGTACAGCGAGTACTCGAGGAAGTCGGCGTCGGTGTTCTCGTCGGTCAGCTTGGCCAGGCGGATGGCGTTCATCTCGCTGTTGTTCATGCTGAAGGTGACGTTGGCCTTCTTGCCGCCATCGACGGTGATCAGGTTGTCGTCACCCGTCCACCACAGCAGGCGGTCGCTCGGCAGGCCTTGCTCGCCAGTGTCCGGGTTGAAGTACAACCAGTCGCTGCCGTTGAAGCTGCGCAGCCACAGTTCCGGGGTTTGCGGGGTGTCGGCCACCAGGCGGATAGTGTGCACCTTCTCCATCGGCACGTGGGCGATGGACAGCAGCAAGTCGATGACCTGGGCCTTCTTCATCGGCGAAGTGTCACCGGCGAGCAGCAGCTTGACGTTGTCGTCGTTGAGGTTATTGACCCGCTTGATGGTCTCGCTGACGAAGGTTTCGACGTCGGCCGAGTGCTGGCGGATCGGTGCCATCAGGGCTTCGGCAGCGATCTTTTCGGGGCCCTCGATGGCCAGGCTGTCACGGAAGGTCGGCCCTTTGACCGTGGTCTTCTCGTTGCTGTAGCGCTTGGTCAGCACCAGGCGATAGTAGAGGGTCTGGTTGCCGCTGGCGCGACGGGCCGACCAGGTCACCTTGCGGTTGCCGTCGGCACGGTTGACGCTGACCCCGTAGTTGTTGGAGATGAAGCTCTCGTTGAGGCTGACGTAGTCGCGGTTCAGCGGTGGCACGAACATCTGCACCTTGACCGGGTCCTTGGTGCTGGCCACGAATTCGACCTTGGCGTCGATATTCCACAGGTCGTCGGTTTCATCTTCGGTCACCGGGATGCCGAGGAAGAAAATCTGATAAGCCGTGACGGCCACGCCCAGCAGCACCAGCACGGTGATCAGGACTTTCAGATGGAGGGTAAGAGAGCGCATCGGGATTACTCTGCTTTGGGAGCGTCGGTGGCACAGGCAGGTTTGCCGGCCGCGTATTTAAGGCTTGGATCAACCAGTGCGTCGAAGTGCTTGAGGGCCTCGGAACCGATCAGCAGCGGGAACTGGAAGGCGCTGCGGTCGGTGAGGTTGACTTCGATGGTACGTACGGCCTGGCCCATGCATATTTCGAGTTCGATGACCGGGCGGGCAGTGTAGGCCTTGCCCGAATCGGCATCATAGTCGCCGGCCCGGCGCTTGATCTTGCTGACACGTGCCAGCGGACGTTCGATCGGGTGTGAGTGGGCGGCGTCGATGGCCAGGTAGAAGCGCACCCAGCTTTCGCCATTGCGCTTGAACCGCTTGATATCGCGGGCACTTAGCGATGCGGTCTTGGCACCGGTGTCGAGCTTGGCGGCCACTTCCAGGTCCAGGTCGCCCAGTCGTGCATATTCGTTGAGACCATACACGGTCTTGCCCGCCGCCTGGCCAATGGCCGGTAGCAGGGTGAGGCATAGCAGCAATAAAACGGGTGTAAGTCTCATAATCCTGGCGCGGTGCAGTGCAAGGTTCTAGGCAAGGTTCAGGTCAAGGTGACTGGCAACTACTGCGCAAGCTTCCTCGTTCATCTGTCAACAAGCATCAATGAATGACAGACAGGCTATCCATACCCCATCGGAGGCGCGGCATTCTATCACGCCGACGTCTTGACGCCAGCGGTGCGCGATATGACAGCGCATGGCCATCGTTAGTTCGTTCTTAGACGATTGTCGACAATATTGATTTTGTCTTTGACTTGAATGGCTTGATTCGCTAATTTCAGCGCTATGGATTTTCAAGGTGTCGACAATATGCAAGACCTTTCCACCCCTGCCGCGGCGCTGACAGACGAAACGGAAACCTTGTCCGAAAACGTCTTCCGGCGCATCCAGGCGGCCATCGTCAAGGGTGAAATCGCCCCCGGCAGCAAGATTTCCGAGCCTGAGCTGGCGCGTACCTACGGTATCAGCCGCGGCCCGCTGCGCGAGGCCATCCACCGCCTGGAGGGGCAGCGCCTGCTGGTGCGTGTGCCGCATGTGGGGGCGCGGGTGGTTTCGCTCAACCACGCCGAGCTGATCGAACTGTACGAAATCCGCGAGTCGCTGGAGGGCATGGCCTGCCGCCTGGCCGCCGAGCGCATGAGCCAGGCCGACATCGACGAGCTGCGCCGGGTGCTCGATACCCACGAGCGTGATGCTGCGTTTCAGGCCGGCGTAGGTTACTACCAGCAAGAAGGCGACTACGACTTCCATTACCGGATCATCCAGGGTAGCGGCAACCAGACCCTGGTGAAGATGCTCTGCGGCGAGCTGTACCAGCTGGTGCGCATGTACCGCATCCAGTTCTCTGCCACGCCCAACCGGCCGCGCCAGGCTTTTGCCGAGCACCACCGCATTCTCGATGCCATCGCCGACCGTGACGGCGAGCTGGCCGAACTCCTGATGCGCCGGCACATCGGCGCGTCCAAGCGCAATATCGAGCGTCATTACCTGGACGCCCACAACAACAGCCCACGAGGTGAGAAATGACTGTGAAGAGCACCCCTGGTCAGCGTTTCCGCGACGCCGTTGCCGCTGAACACCCGCTGCAGGTGGTTGGCGCCATCAATGCCAACCATGCCCTGCTGGCCAAACGCGCCGGCTTCAAGGCCATCTACCTGTCCGGTGGTGGCGTGGCCGCGGGCTCCCTGGGCCTGCCAGACCTGGGCATCAGCGGCCTGGATGACGTGCTGACTGACGTGCGCCGCATCACCGACGTGTGCGACCTGCCGCTGCTGGTGGATGTCGACACCGGCTTCGGTGCCTCGGCCTTCAACGTGGCCCGCACGGTGCGCTCGATGAGCAAGTTCGGCGCAGCAGCGATCCACATCGAGGATCAGGTAGGCGCCAAGCGTTGTGGCCACCGGCCGAACAAGGAAATCGTCACCCAGCAGGAAATGGTCGACCGCATCAAGGCAGCCGTCGACGCCCGTACCGATGACAGCTTCGTGATCATGGCGCGTACCGACGCCCTGGCGGTCGAAGGCCTGAATGCCGCTCTGGACCGTGCCGAGGCGTGCATCGAGGCAGGTGCCGACATGATCTTCCCGGAAGCCATCACCGAACTGCAGATGTACAAGACCTTCGCTGACCGGGTGAAGGCCCCGATCCTGGCGAATATCACCGAATTCGGCGCCACGCCGCTGTACACCACTGAAGAGCTGGCCTCGGTCGACGTGTCGCTGGTGCTGTACCCGCTGTCGGCATTCCGCGCCATGAACAAGGCGGCCGAGAACGTGTACACCGCGCTGCGCCGCGACGGCACGCAGAAGAACGTGATCGACACCATGCAGACCCGCATGGAGCTCTACGATGCCATTGGCTACCACGCCTTCGAGCAGAGCCTGGATGCGCTGTTCGCCCAGAAGAAAGGTTGAGCCAGCCGCTCCCGAATTAGCCAGATCGCTTCCTATAACAAGTTCAAGAAAGGAGAAACACCATGGCCGAAGCAAAAGTACTCAGTGGCGCAGGCCTGCGCGGCCAGGTGGCCGGCCAGACCGCACTGTCGACCGTGGGCCAGGCCGGTGCCGGGCTGACCTACCGGGGTTACGACGTGCGTGACCTGGCAGCCGATGCCGAGTTCGAAGAAGTCGCCTACCTGCTGCTGTACGGCGAGCTGCCAACCCAGGCTGAACTGGCCGACTACAAGCGCAAGCTCAAGGGCCTGCGTGACCTGCCGCAAGCACTGAAGGAAGTGCTGGAGCGCATTCCGCGCGACGCCCACCCGATGGACGTGATGCGCACCGGTTGCTCGGTGCTCGGCACCCTCGAGCCCGAACTTACCTTCGAGGCCCAGCGTGACAAGACCGACCGCCTGCTGGCGCTGTTCCCGGCCGTGATGTGTTACTGGTACCGCTTCACGCATCATGGGGTGCGCATCGATTGCACCAGCGATGAAGACACCCTCGGCGGCCATTTCCTGCACCTGCTGCACGGCAAGAAACCGAGCGAGCTGCACGTCAAGGTCATGAACGTATCGCTGATCCTGTACGCCGAGCACGAATTCAACGCTTCGACCTTCACTGCCCGCGTCTGTGCCTCGACCCTGTCCGACCTGTACTCCTGCGTTACTGCAGCCATCGGTTCGCTACGCGGCCCGCTGCACGGTGGCGCCAACGAGGCAGCCATGGAGCTCATCGAGCGCTTCCAGAGCCCCCAGGAAGCCACCGCCGAGCTGCTGCGCATGCTGGAGCGCAAAGACAAGATCATGGGCTTCGGCCATGCCATCTACAAAGAGTCCGACCCGCGCAACGAGGTCATCAAGGGCTGGTCGAAGCAACTGGCCGATGAAGTGGGTGACAAGGTGCTGTACCCGGTTTCCGAGGCCATCGACAAGACCATGTGGGAGCAGAAGCGCCTGTTCCCCAATGCCGATTTCTACCATGCCTCGGCGTACCACTTCATGGGTATCCCGACCAAGCTGTTCACCCCGATCTTCGTCTGTTCGCGCCTGACCGGCTGGGCGGCGCACGTGTTCGAACAGCGTGCCAACAACCGCATCATCCGCCCGAGCGCCGAGTATGTCGGCGTCGAGCAGCGCCAGTTCGTACCGATCGAGCAGCGCTGAATAGCTATAGAGAGGCAACCCGTTCTCCTTGTGGGAGCGGGCTTGCCCGCGAATGCGCCCGGCCTTGCAACCACTGTGCAGCTGCTGACGCATTCGCGGGCCGCCCGCTTCCACAGGTACGGTAAAACCTTCCGAATCCTGTGACCGAGCCTGATTCCATGATGAACACTGCATACCGCAAGCACCTGCCAGGCACCGATCTGGACTACTTCGATGCCCGCGCGGCGGTCGAGGCGATCAAGCCCGGCGCCTACGACGGCCTGCCCTACACCTCACGCGTACTCGCCGAAAACCTCGTGCGCCGCTGCGACCCGGCCACCCTCGACGCCTCGCTGGGGCAACTGATCGAGCGCCAGCGCGACCTCGACTTCCCGTGGTTTCCGGCGCGCGTGGTGTGCCATGACATTCTCGGCCAGACTGCGCTGGTCGACCTCGCCGGCCTGCGTGACGCCATCGCCGACAAGGGCGGCGACCCCGCCCAGGTCAACCCGGTGGTGCCGGTACAGTTGATCGTCGACCACTCCCTGGCCGTCGAGTGCGGTGGCTTCGACCCGCAAGCGTTCGACAAGAACCGCGCCATCGAAGACCGCCGGAATGAAGACCGTTTCCATTTCATCAACTGGACCAAGAAGGCGTTCAAGAACGTCGACGTGATCCAGCCGGGCAACGGCATCATGCACCAGATCAACCTGGAGAAGATGTCGCCGGTTATTCACAACGACCACGGCGTGGCCTATCCAGACACCTGTGTCGGCACCGACAGCCATACTCCCCACGTCGATGCACTGGGCGTGATCGCCATTGGCGTGGGCGGCCTGGAGGCGGAAAACGTCATGCTCGGCCGCGCCTCGTGGATGCGCTTGCCGGAAATCGTCGGGGTCGAGCTGACCGGCAAGCTGGCACCGAACATCACCGCCACCGACCTGGTGCTGGCTTTGACCGAATTCCTGCGCAAGCAGAAAGTCGTGGGCGCCTACCTGGAATTCCATGGCGAAGGTGCGCGCGCCCTGACCCTGGGTGACCGCGCCACGATCTCCAACATGGCCCCGGAATACGGCGCCACGGCGGCAATGTTCGCGATCGACCAACAGACCATCGACTACCTGCGCCTGACCGGCCGCGAGGAGCAGCAGGTCAAGCTTGTGGAAACCTACGCCAAGGCCACCGGCCTGTGGGCTGACAGCCTGAGCGGCGCCGTCTACGAGCGCACCCTGAGCTTCGACCTGTCGAGCGTGGTGCGCAACATGGCCGGCCCGTCCAACCCGCATGCCCGCGTCGCCACCAGTGACCTGGCGGCCAAAGGCATCGCCGGCAGCTGGGAGGAAGTGCCGGGGCAAATGCCGGATGGCGCGGTCATCATCGCTGCCATCACCAGTTGCACCAACACCAGCAACCCGCGCAACGTGATTGCCGCAGGCCTGATTGCGCGCAATGCCAACAAGCTGGGCCTGACCCGCAAGCCGTGGGTCAAGTCGTCGTTGGCACCCGGCTCCAAGGCGGTGCAGCTGTACCTGGAGGAGGCAGGGCTGGAGAAGGAGCTGGAGCAGCTTGGCTTTGGCATCGTCGCCTTCGCCTGCACCACCTGCAACGGTATGTCCGGCGCCCTGGACCCGGTGATCCAGCAAGAAATCATCGACCGCGACCTGTACGCCACTGCCGTGTTGTCGGGTAACCGTAACTTCGACGGGCGTATCCACCCGTACGCCAAGCAGGCTTTCCTGGCTTCGCCACCGCTGGTGGTCGCCTACGCCATCGCCGGTACCATCCGCTTCGACATCGAGAAGGATGTACTGGGGGTGGTCGACGGCAAGGAGATCCGCCTCAAGGACATCTGGCCCAGCGACGAAGAAATCGATGCGGTGGTGCGTGCGGCGGTCAAGCCGGAGCAGTTCCGCAAGGTCTACATCCCGATGTTCGCCATCGAGGAAGACCGCGGGCCGAAAGTTGCGCCGCTGTATGATTGGCGCCCGATGAGCACCTATATCCGCCGCCCTCCCTACTGGGAAGGGGCCCTGGCCGGTGAGCGCACCCTGCGCGGCATGCGCCCGCTGGCGGTGCTGCCGGACAACATCACCACCGACCACCTCTCGCCGTCCAACGCGATCATGCTCGACAGCGCGGCAGGTGAGTACCTGGCGAAAATGGGCCTGCCGGAAGAAGACTTCAACTCTTACGCTACCCACCGTGGCGACCACCTGACCGCCCAGCGCGCCACCTTCGCCAACCCCAAGCTGTTCAATGAAATGGTGCGCAAGGAAGACGGCAGCGTGAAGCAGGGCTCGCTGGCGAGAATCGAGCCGGAAGGCAAGGTTACCCGTATGTGGGAGGCGATCGAAACTTACATGCAGCGCAAGCAGCCGCTGATCATCGTCGCGGGTGCTGACTACGGCCAGGGCTCGTCGCGCGACTGGGCGGCCAAGGGCGTGCGCCTGGCGGGTGTCGAGGCAATCGTCGCCGAAGGCTTCGAGCGCATTCACCGGACCAACCTGGTAGGCATGGGCGTGCTGCCGCTGGAGTTCAAGCCGGGCACCGACCGCAAGACCCTGGGCCTGGATGGCAGCGAGACCTATGATGTCCTGGGGGCGCGTACGCCACGGGCGACCCTGACCCTGGTGGTTACCCGCGCCAATGGCGAGCGCCTGGAGGTACCGGTGACCTGCCGCCTGGACACCGCCGAGGAAGTGTCCATCTACGAAGCGGGCGGGGTGCTGCAGCGCTTTGCCCAGGACTTCCTCGAAGCGACCGCCTGAGCATGAATCGGGGGCCGCTTTGCGGCCCCAGGGTATTTCACCGGACTATCAGGATGCCCAAGACAATGGCACATGTACCCCAGATCAAAATCCCCGCCACGTACATCCGTGGCGGCACCAGCAAAGGCGTGTTCTTCCGCCTGCAAGACCTGCCCGAGCAGGCGCAAATTCCAGGCCCCGCTCGCGACGCACTGCTGCTGCGGGTAATCGGCAGCCCCGACCCCTATGGCAAACAGATCGACGGCATGGGCGGCGCCACGTCCAGCACCAGCAAGACCGTGATCCTGTCGCAAAGCATCAAGCCCGAACACGATGTCGACTACCTGTTTGGCCAGGTCAGCATCGACAAGGCCTTCGTCGACTGGAGCGGCAACTGCGGCAACCTCTCTGCTGCGGTCGGTTCGTTCGCCATCAGCAGCGGCCTGGTCGACCCGGCGCGTATTCCGCGCAATGGCGTTGCCACCGTGCGCATCTGGCAAGCCAATATCGGCAAGACCATCATCGCTCACGTTCCGATCACCGAAGGCGAAGTGCAAGAGACCGGCGACTTCGAGCTGGACGGGGTCACGTTCCCGGCCGCCGAGGTGCAACTGGAGTTCCTTGACCCCGCCGCCGACGAGGACGGTGACGGCGGGGCTATGTTCCCCACCGGCAAGCTGGTCGATGACCTGGAAGTGCCCGGTGTGGGCACCCTGAAGGCGACGTTGATCAATGCCGGCATCCCGACCATTTTCCTCAATGCCGCCGACATTGGTTATAGCGGTACGGAACTGCAGGATGCCATCAACGGTGACCCCCAGGCGCTGCTGCGTTTCGAGACCATTCGTGCCTATGGAGCAGTGCGCATGGGCCTGATCGAAAACGTCGACCAGGCTGCCGGGCGTCAGCACACGCCGAAAGTCGCTTTCGTCGCGCCGCCGAGCACCTACACTGCGTCCAGTGGCAAGACGGTGCAGGCGGGCGACATCGATCTGCTGGTGCGGGCGTTGTCGATGGGTAAGCTGCACCATGCCATGATGGGAACGGCGGCGGTGGCAATCGGCACCGCAGCGGCCATTCCGGGTACGCTGGTCAACCTTGCTGCTGGTGGGGGTGAGCGCAGTGCCGTACGGTTCGGCCACCCCTCGGGCACCTTGCGGGTTGGGGCCCAGGCGCGCCAGGTGGAGGGTGAGTGGACGGTAACCAAGGCAATCATGAGCCGCAGTGCTCGCGTGCTGATGGAGGGCTGGGTTCGCGTGCCTGGCGATAGCTTCTAACGCACCACTGGCGCTCGGCTTTAGTTCGTTGGGGCCGCTTTGCGGCCCTTCGCGGGCTTGCCCGCTCCCACAGGGTAACCACTGGTTCTGAATGCTGTGGTCAATCTGTGGGAGCGGGCAAGCCCGCGAAGGGCTGCACAGCAGCCCCGGCAATTCTGAAGGGAGCTGGATATGAGCGCCAACGTAGACCTCAACGACCGCCCGGACTACGACCGGGTGCTGCAAACCTTGGCCGATTACGCCCTCGGCTACCGGGTCGAATCCCTCGAGGCCCTGGACACTGCGCGCAACTGCCTGATGGACACCCTCGGTTGTGGGCTGCTGGCCTTGCGCTTCCCGGAGTGCACCAAGCTTCTTGGCCCCCAGGTGGAAGGCACCGTGGTGCCCAATGGCGCGCGCGTTCCCGGCACTGCTTACCGCCTAGACCCGGTCAAGGCCGCATGGGACATTGGCTGTACGGTGCGCTGGCTGGACTACAACGACACCTGGCTGGCCGCTGAGTGGGCCCACCCCTCGGACAACCTCGGTGGCATCCTGGCGGTCGCCGATCACCTGTCGCAGAAGCATGTGGCCGCAGGCGAGCAGCCGCTGCTGATGCGTGATGTGCTCCAGGCCATGATCATGGCCCACGAAATCCAGGGCGTGCTCGCGCTGGAAAACGCCTTCAACCGCGTGGGCCTTGACCATGTGATACTGGTCAAGGTGGCCTCCACGGCCGTGTGCGCGAGGCTGATGGGCGCCAACCGCGAGCAGATGCTGAGCGCGCTGTCCCATGCCTTTGTCGACGGCCAGGCGTTGCGCACCTACCGCCATGCCCCCAACGCCGGGTCGCGCAAGTCCTGGGCTGCAGGCGATGCCTCCAGCCGCGGCGTGCGCCTGGCAGACATCGCCCTGCGCGGCGAGATGGGCGTGCCAAGTGTGCTCACGGCGCCGCAGTGGGGCTTCTACGATGTGTCGTTCAGCCATACCAACAAGGACCTGGCGCTCAAGCCTGCCGGCCAGTACGAGCTGCGCCTGCCGCAACCGCTGGGCAGCTACGTGATGGAAAACGTACTGTTCAAGGTCAGTTTCCCTGCCGAGTTCCACGCCCAGACGGCCTGCGAGGCGGCGGTGACCCTGCACCCCAAGGTGCGTAACCGCTTGCACGAAGTCGACCGTATCGTCATCACCACCCAGGAGTCGGCAATCCGTATCATTTCCAAGAGCGGGCCGCTGGCCAATGCCGCTGACCGCGACCACTGCCTGCAGTACATGGTGGCGGTGCCGCTGATTTTCGGGCATCTGGTAGCCGAGCAATATGAAGACGCCTTTCATGCCAACCACCCGAGCATCGACCGCTTGCGCGAGAAGATGGAAGTGGTGGAAGACCCGCGGTTCAGCCGTGAGTACCTGGAGCCAGACAAGCGTTCGATCGCCAATGCGCTGCAGGTGTTCTTCAAGGATGGCAGCAGTACCGAGCAGGTGGTGGTGGAATACCCGATAGGGCATCGGCGCCGGCGCGGGGAGGGCATACCACTGCTGGAGAGCAAGTTCAGGGCTAACCTGGCGACACGTTTTGCCCGGCAGCGGTGTCAGCAGATTGTCGAACTGTGCAAGGACCAGCAAACGCTGGAACAGATGGCGGTGCACAGGTTTGTGGATCTGTTCGTGATCTGAGCAGCGCGAGGCCTATCAAGGCTGCTGCAGGAAGGCGGGACAGGGCGAACAAAAAAGCCCCGGCATCGCTGCCGGGGCTTTCTGTTACACCTTACAACTCAGCTTACGCCTGAACCACCGGGATCTTGGCGTTGGCTGCCGCCTCGCGGAACTCGGCGATCTGGTCGAAGCTCAGGTAGCGGTAAACGTCGGCAGCCATGCTGTCGATGTCTTTCGCGTACTGCATGTACTCTTCGACGGTCGGCAGTTTGCCGATGATCGAGGCAACAGCAGCCAGCTCGGCCGATGCCAGGTACACGTTGGTAGCGTCGCCCAGGCGGTTCGGGAAGTTACGGGTCGAAGTGGAAACCACGGTCGAACCGGTCTGCACACGTGCCTGGTTACCCATGCACAGCGAGCAGCCTGGCATTTCCATGCGCGCACCGGCCTTGCCGTAGATGCCGTAGTAGCCTTCTTCGGTCAGCTGGTGAGCATCCATCTTGGTTGGCGGAGCCAGCCACAGACGGGTCGGGATACCGCCCTTGACCTTGTCCAGCAGCTTGCCGGCCGCGCGGAAGTGACCGATGTTGGTCATGCACGAACCGATGAACACTTCGTCGATCTTCTCGCCCTGTACCGAGGACAGCAGGCGGGCATCGTCCGGGTCGTTCGGCGCGCAGAGCACAGGCTCTTTGACGTCGGCCAGGTCGATTTCGATGATTTCGGCGTATTCGGCATCGGCGTCGGCCGACAGCAGCTCAGGCTTGGCCAGCCAGGCTTCCATGGCCTGGGCGCGACGCTCCAGGGTGCGGGCATCGCCGTAGCCTTCGCCGATCATCCAGCGCAGCAGGGTGATGTTGGACTGCAGGTACTCGGCAATAGCCTTCTCTGGCAGCTTGATGGTGCAACCGGCAGCGGAGCGCTCGGCCGAAGCGTCGGACAGCTCGAAGGCTTGCTCGACGGTCAGTTCGTCCAGGCCTTCGATTTCCAGGATACGGCCGGAGAAGGCGTTTTTCTTGCCTTTCTTCTCGACGGTCAGCAGGCCCTTCTGGATGGCGTAGTAAGGGATGGCGTGTACCAGGTCACGCAGGGTGATGCCTGGTTGCAGTTTGCCCTTGAAGCGCACCAGGATCGACTCTGGCATGTCCAGCGGCATGACGCCGGTGGCAGCGGCGAAGGCTACCAGGCCGGAACCGGCCGGGAACGAAATACCGATCGGGAAGCGGGTGTGCGAGTCGCCACCAGTACCCACGGTGTCAGGCATCAGCATGCGGTTCAGCCAGCTGTGGATGATGCCGTCGCCCGGGCGCAGCGACACGCCGCCACGGGTGCGGATGAAGTCTGGCAGGGTGTGGTGGGTGGTGACGTCGATTGGCTTCGGATAGGCCGCGGTGTGGCAGAACGACTGCATTACCAGGTCGGCAGAGAAGCCCAGGCATGCCAGGTCTTTCAGCTCGTCGCGGGTCATCGGGCCAGTGGTGTCCTGGGAACCGACGGTGGTCATCTTCGGCTCGCAGTAGGCACCTGGGCGCACGCCCTGGCCTTCTGGCAGGCCGCAAGCGCGGCCGACCATTTTCTGTGCCAGGGTGAAGCCTTTGCCGGTGTCGGCAGGCTGCTCTGGCTTCTTGAACAGGTCGGAAGCACCCAGGCCCAGCTCGGCGCGGGCCTTTTCGGTCAGGCCACGGCCTACGATCAGCGGGATACGGCCGCCAGCGCGAACTTCGTCCAGCAGTACTTCGGTTTTCAGTTCGAAGGTGGTAACCAGCTCATCGCTTTCGTGGCGGCGTACTTCACCTTTGAACGGGTAGACGTCGATGACGTCGCCCATGCCCAGGTTGGTGCAGTCGAATTCGATCGGCAGGGCGCCAGCGTCTTCCATGGTGTTGTAGAAGATCGGGGCGATCTTGGTGCCGAAGCAGAAGCCACCGGCGCGCTTGTTCGGCACGTACGGGATGTCGTCGCCGAAGAACCACAGCACCGAGTTGGTGGCGGATTTACGCGACGAACCGGTACCGACCACGTCACCAACATAGGCAACCGGGAAGCCCTTGGCCTTGACCGCTTCGATCTGGGCCAGCGGGCCGACCGAACCTGGCTGCGACGGCTCGATGCCGTCGCGGGCCATTTTCAGCATGGCCAGGGCGTGCAGCGGGATGTCAGGGCGCGACCAGGCGTCCGGGGCAGGCGACAGGTCGTCGGTGTTGGTTTCGCCTGGCACCTTGAACACGGTCAGGGTGTACTTGTCGGCAATGGCCGGACGCGAGGTGAACCACTCGCCGGCAGCCCACGATTCCATAACGGCCTTGGCGTGCGCGTTGCCGGCCTTGGCTTTTTCAGCCACGTCGTGGAAGGCATCGAACATCAGCAGGGTGTGCTTGAGCTGCTCGGCCGCGACGGCGCCCAGTTCGGCGTCATCCAGCAGCGCTACCAGCGTTTCGATGTTGTAGCCGCCCTGCATGGTGCCCAGCAGCTCGGCAGCGTGCTTGCGGTCGATCAGTGGCGACGTGGCTTCGCCCTTGGCGACGGCGGAGAGGAAAGCGGCCTTGACGTAGGCAGCTTCGTCGACCCCTGGTGGTACGCGGTTGGTGATCAGGTCTACGAGGAAGGCTTCTTCGCCGGCCGGCGGGTTTTTCAGCAGCTCGACCAGGCCTGCAGTTTGTTCGGCGTTCAGCGGCTGGGGCACGATACCCAGGGCGGCGCGCTCTTCGATGTGTTTGCGGTAGGCTTCAAGCACAGTTATTTCCCTCATCAGTGGTCCCTAAAGGGGGTCCGGGACGCTTATCCAGCATTCGATGCACCCATGCGCTGCCACGGCTTTGTGGGCCGCCCAGCCAGGGTCGCAAAGAATCCTTACAGAAGCTGCTTTCAAAGTTTTACGCCTGCAGAACGGGGGGCTGATGAGGGCTGGCTCGGGCATGCGAGGGGTGCATGGCCCGGGCCAACGCCGTTCTACCGGATCAACTGTGCTCGTGACGCTTTGAAAACAGCTTCCAACGGACATTGTTGCCTTTGAAAAGGCGGGATGATTCTACGGCAAAAAAAGCCTGAAAGTAAGGCGCAGAAGATGACTTTAACGGGTGACCCTGGTTAGACAAAGGGCTAACATGGGTCCTTGTGCCACCGCCAAGCCGTTGTTTTTCATGTCCAACAAGTCCATCAAAACCCCTTGCGTCGGCCTGTGCTCCACGGTGTACGGAGACACGGTGTGCCGTGGCTGCAAGCGTTTTCACCACGAAGTGATCAATTGGAACGGCTACGACGACGCGCAAAAGCGCGCAGTGTGGCTGCGCCTTGAGCAGTTGCTGGTACAGGTGATGATGGCCAAGCTTGAGGTGTTCGACAAAGGCCTGCTGCGCCAGCAGTTGGAGCAGCGCTCGATCCGCTTTGTCGAGCAGCAGTCCGAGTATTGCTGGGCCTACCAGCTGATCGCCCGCGGGGCGCGGATGATCCGTGATCTGGAGGCCTACGGCATGGCGCTGCTGCCGGAATTTCGCGGTTGGGACCTGCCGCAACTGCGCGATGCCATCGACCGCGAGTTCTTCTTGCTGTCCGAGGCGCACTACCAGCGCTACATCGCCCCCAGCTTCCTGCGCGATGCCATGGGCAGCGCGCAGGGCTGACACAGGCGTTGGACAGGCCTTGAAGCCAACGCCACCAGGTCAGTCGCCGGTATATTCACAACCGCTGGTGCAGGTTTCATGAATACGCACCTTTGACAGCTCCGGCATCAGCGGCTTGACCTGATCCCAGATCCACTTGGCGATCACTTCGCTGGTGGGGTTTTCCAGGCCGGGGATGTCGTTCAGGTAGTTGTGGTCCAGCTGATCATAGATAGGCTTGAAGATCGCCTTGACCTCGGCGAAGTCGCGGATCCAGCCGGTGTGCGGGTCGAGCGGGCCGGTCAGGTGCAGGCCGACCTTGAACGAGTGGCCATGCAAACGGCCGCATTTGTGCCCTTCAGGGACGTGAGGCAGGCGGTGGGCCGATTCGAATGTGAATTCCTTGAAGATTTCCACTGGTGGACCTGTATAAGCTGGTGGGATAAGGGGTTGGGCAGAAACTGCTATCTCAGTGGGCTGCTCAATGTACTGATTGGTCGTCGCTGGCGCCGGGCAATCGAATTGCGCGTATCTTAACCTGTTTTGGGAATGTGGCCTTACGGAATCCGCGATGGGCGGTGTGCCGGCCTATCCTCGTCAAGTGCAGCAACCTGTCGAGGCGCAGGAAGTGGTTGAGGTGTTCTGCAGGTGGTGTGGGTGTCTCCTATATGGACGGTCAGCCCTTGAACGTTGGTACATTTTACGATCGTCAAAAGGACTGAGAAATGACCCAAGAAGAACAGGAAGTTTCTGACCGTGCTCTGCAGTTCGCAAAAGAGAATCGCACGCGCATCGCTCGTGAACTGACTTGCCTCGAAACCTATCCGGCGGATGAATACCCGGTGTCAGTTTTTATGGCAGGATCTCCTGGCGCTGGGAAAACCGAGGTTTCAAGAGCTTTCATCGGGCACATGCAGTCCGCAGGATCTCGTGCGCTACGTATCGATCCTGACGATTTCAGGGAGTATTTTCCCGACTACAACGGAAAGAATTCCAGCCTTTTCCAGCGCGGGGTAACCACGTTTGTCGAGAGAACCCTGGATCAGGTGTACAAGCAGCGGCAGTCCTTTCTGTTGGATGGCACCCTCGCCAACCTTGATGTGGGAAGAAGAAACATCGCTCGCGCGCTTGAAAAAGTGAACAGGTCCGCCCAGGTTATCTACGTGTGACAGCGACCTGAGCTTGCTTGGGAGTTTGTTCTGGCGAGAGAGAAGAAGGACGGAAGGCACATCCCGTGCTCGGAATTTGTAAGACAGTTTTACGCGGCCAAGGTGTCGGTATGTGCGCTGAAACGTGAATTTGATGGCAGGCTGCAGGTAGATGTGATCATCAAGGATAACGATTGAAGCAACAGTGACATCGGTATCGACCTTTCAGTTAGCGAAATTGACGCATTTGTCAACCAGCCCTATGATCACCTTGAGCTTCAGCGTGTTTTGAACGGAGAGTCCCAATGAAAGGCGAAAAGGTAGCAGGCGTGTCGACCAAGCCCTATGAGGCATCGACTATGTCTGAGTTTTTCCGCCACGGGTCCGTGGAGGAGAGGCGATCTGTGTATCGCATGGCTGCAATGGCTGCCATCGACGAGCAGAAGGATGTGATTCGCTCAGCAAAGTCTGAGGAATTCAGTATCGCCAAATGCAAAATGTGAGCGATCACTCCACTTGGTAGCCCAAAGCCCAGCCTCCCGCTGGGCTTTTTGCATCTGCGCCGACCACGCGATCTGGCCTGCAGTCGGTGAAGAGGTACTGCAAGCTTTCCAATTAACGGTAGGCCATGTGACATGGCCGCTACAAGGCTTGCAGGCGTTCATGCAGCCGCCCGGTGGCGATCAGTTCGAGCAGTTCGTCCCCCAGCCGCTGGCTTTCGGCAATGGCCTTGTACCAATAGCGCTTGCGCGCTGGCGCATCGCCCATGAAGCGCTTGAAGTCGTTGCGGTCGGGCAGCTTGCCGTAGGGCAGGGCGGCCAGGTACTGCGGCGAGGGGGTCATCAGCAGCACGTTCTGCAGGCGGGTGGCATTGCCCTTGCGCCAGGGCAGCGCCTTGTCGAACCAGCCGGGCACCACCTTGTCGGTGAAGTGCGGGTACAGCACCAGGTCGTCGCCGCGATAGGGAAGGTCGAGGTGGTAGTCGAGCAGGCCGCCGTCACGGTAGGTGCCAGCACCTGCGCCGGGGATGTCCTTTACCCCTTCCATGACCATGGGAATCGAACCCGAGGCGAGCAGGGCGTGGCGCAGGTTGGCCAGGTCCAGCGGCAGGCAGCGCGAAGGAAAGTCGGTGAGGGCGTCGAGCGGCGGCGCGCTGCGACCATCATGCAGGATGATGCGCTCGAAGTGGCGGGCCAGGCGGGAGCGGCCTAACAAGTTGCTGGCCACCACCGAACCCAGGCCAAGGCCCAGCCGACCGCGATGGTCGTGGGCAAGTTGGCCGTGGCTCTTCACCACCAGGATGTTGAGGCGGTAATGCGGGTTGGCCAGCAGCTGGTTGTCGCGGCCTTGCAGCAGGTCATCGAGCATGCGTTGGCAACTGCGGCTGATTTCGGCCGGGGTCACGCCCTTGGCGAAGTCTTGTTCGGTATACAACTCGCCCAGCCGGCGAATCCCGGCGACTGGGTCGTCAAGGCAAGCACTGGCGAAGCGCCAGGCGCCGATCGAGGCGCCGATCAGGGCGCGTTGGCGCGGTGCCGTCGGCAGGAATTCACCAAACAGGGCGAGGTCCAGGCCCTGAATACCCAGTGGTTTCGGTCCGCCCGCAGCGCCCGGCAATACCCCCACATCCGCCGCCTGCAGGCCACGCTGGCGGACCTGCCGCAGCGCACGCTCGCCGGCCTTGAAGGTGAGGGCGGGGTATTTGATGTGGATGGCGCTCATGAGGGACCTCTTGGCTGACGAGCTGGTCATTGTAAAGGGTTTGACGGGCACATCGCCGGCAAGCCCGCTGCCACGTTGACCTGCGCTATCATGCCGCCAGCTGTTTTCAGGTTGAATTAAGGACTGCTGGTTAATCTTAACCCCGTAGACAACTTGCACAGTTCTCAGGAGAGAAGAACGATGAAAACCTTGACTGCCCTGTTCACCGCCGCCGCCCTTGCCCTGGGTGCCAATGCCGCCTTCGCCAAGGACGTGCAGCCCGACGAAGTGGTCAAACTGGTGAATGCCAAGACCATCATGTCGCTGGATGGCCTCAAGGCCGCTGCCGTGGCCAAGCACCCCGGCGCCACCGTGACCGATTCCGAGCTGGAAGACGAGTACGGCCGTTACATCTACAAGGTCGAGCTGCGCGATACGCAGAACGTCGAATGGGACGTGGCCCTGGACGCCAAGACCGGTGAAGTGCTGAAGGACGAGCGGGACAACTGATGATCCACTTACCGCGGCCGGCGCGTTACCTCGCGCTGGCGCTGCTGGCAGTGTGCTCGCTCGCCGCTGCCCGCGACCTCGACCAGGACGAAGCCCTGAAGCTGCGGCAGAAGGGCGTCATCCTGCCACTCGAACAGTTGCTGGAAACCGCCCTGGGGCGTTACCCCGGGGCGCGTTTGCTGGAAGCCGAGCTGGAAGAGGACGACGACCGCTACGAATATGAAGTCGAGTTGCTGACGACTGAAGGTGTGGTGCGCGAAATCAAACTCGACGCCAGCACCGGCGCCCTGCTCAAAGACGAGGAAGACGACTGAATGCGCCTGTTGCTTGTCGAGGACAACGTACCGCTGGCCGATGAACTGATCGCCGGCCTGCAACGCCAAGGCTACGCGGTGGACTGGCTGGCCGACGGCCGTGACGCGGTTTACCAGGGCCAGAGCGAGCCTTATGACCTGATCATCCTCGACCTCGGCTTGCCGGGCTTGTCGGGCCTGGACGTGCTGGCCCAGTGGCGCGCCGCCGGCCTGGCCACGCCGGTGCTGATCCTGACTGCGCGCGGCTCATGGGCTGAGCGTATCGAAGGGCTCAAGGCCGGGGCGGACGATTACCTGAGCAAGCCCTTCCACCCTGAAGAGCTGCAACTGCGCATTCAGGCCCTGTTACGCCGTGCCCGGGGCCTGGCCAATCAGCCAAGGCTGGAGGCGGCCGGCCTGCACCTGGACGAGGGCCGCCAATGCGTAAGCCGCGACGGTGTGGACATCCAGCTGACTGCCGCCGAGTTCCGCTTGCTGCGCTACTTCATGCTGCACCCGCAGCAGATCCTGTCCAAGAGCCACCTCGCCGAACACCTCTACGACGGCGAAACCGAGCGTGATTCCAACGTGCTGGAAGTACACGTCAACCACTTGCGCCGCAAGCTGGGGCGCAGTGTTATCGAAACTCGCCGTGGGCAAGGCTACATCTACGCGGGGAGCGGCGTGTGAAGTCGATCCAGGCGCGCCTCAGCCTGGGCCTGGTGGCGGTACTGGTGGTGGTTGGCGTGGTGCTGGCGCAACTGACCTTGTGGCTGTTCGAAGCCGGCCTGCAACGTTACCTGGAAAACGGCCTGCGCAAGGAAAGCGAGAACCTGCTGGTGGCACTGGTGCGCGGTCCGTCCGGCCTGCAACTGGACGAGCGGCGTATCTCGGCGGCTTATCAGCGGCCGTTTTCCGGTTACTACTTCCGCATCGATTTCGACAAAGGCACCTGGCGTTCACGTTCGCTGTGGGACCTGGATATGCCCAAACCCGCGGCACCGGGCCTTTCCGACAGCCATGAACTCGGCCCGGAAGGGCAGCAACTTCTGGCGTTGCGCGCTGACTACCGGCGCCTGGGCCAGGACATCTCGATCAGCGTGGCGCAGGACTATTCGCCGGTCCGTGAAGGGTTCCGGCGCCTGCAGCAGATCGGCCTGGGCATGGGCCTGGTCGCGCTGGTACTGGTGCTGGTGCTGCAGCGCATTACCGTGACCCGCTCGCTGCGGCCCCTTGAGCGGGCACGCCAGCAGATCGCCCAGTTGCAACAAGGCCAGCGTTCGCAGCTGGATGCCGAAGTGCCCAGCGAGCTGGCGCCGCTGGTGGGGCAGATCAACCATTTGCTCAGCCACACGGAAAATAGCCTGCGCCGTTCGCGAAATGCCCTGGGCAACCTTGGCCACGCGCTGAAGACGCCGCTGGCGGTGCTGTTGAGCCTGGCGTCGAGCGACCGGCTCAAGGATTTGCCGCAGGTGCGTGAGCAGATGCGTGAGCAGCTGGAGCAGATTCAGCAACGCCTGGCCCGCGAGTTGAACCGTGCCCGCCTGGCGGGAGATGCGTTGCCAGGGGCGCAGTTCGATTGTGATGCGGAGTTGCCCGGGCTGCTCGGGACCTTGGGCATGATCCATGGCGAGGGCCTGCTGCTGGCCAGTGATGTGCCGCCGGGGCTGTTGTTGCCCTGGGATCGGGAGGACGTTCTGGAGCTGCTGGGCAACGTGCTGGACAACGCCTGCAAGTGGGCTGACAGCGAGGTGCGCCTGGGGCTTGCGGCGGATGCCGGTGGGTACCGGCTGTGGGTCGATGATGATGGACCGGGTATCCCCGAGGGGCAGCGGCAGCAGGTGCTGGAGCGAGGGTCGCGGCTGGATGAGCAGGTTGACGGGCATGGCCTGGGGCTGGGTATCGTGCGCGATATCGTCGAGGCCTGGGGTGGGCAGTTGGCGCTGCAGGAAGGCCCCCTTGGCGGGTTGCGGGTAAGCATCGACCTGCCGCGCAAGGTTCGATAAAACCCGGGTCGCCCTATCAGCACTGCAAAAAAATTGCAGTACAGGCGCATTTTTTTGAATTGGCCCAATCCTGACCCACCCGGCAAAATCCCCCCATGAAACCCTGCGGTTTCCATCTCTCCACGGACGGAGCCCCTTGTGATATTGCATGCGCAATATCAGGCCCAGGCCGGCTCGGCTGGGCTTCCTTTTTAACCAGAAAAACGACAGATCCCGAATCCCCGAATGTCTGCCTCGCGTTCCGAAAAACGTCTGCAGCGGCTGTTGCCGGCGCCCCTTAATACCGCCCCAAAAGAATGGCTGCGTGCCGGCATCGGCGCGCTGCTTGGTCTGTTTCTCGCAGGCTGGTTGACCAGCATGGCCTATGGGCCCGGCATTGCCCTGCACCTGCTCGGCCCGTTGGCGGCCTCGGCGGTGCTGGTGTTTGCCGTGCACTCCGGCCCGCTGGCGCAACCCTGGCCAGTACTGGGCAGCTACGCCCTTGCCGGTGCGGTCGGCCTTGCCATGCGCCAGGGTTTTGGCCCCGAGCTGTGGGTGGCCGCCGCCGCCCTGGGCATCTCGCTGCTGGTAATGTGCCTGCTGCGCTGCCTGCACCCGCCAGGTGGCGGGGTGGCGGTTAGTGCGGTGCTGGCCGACTCGGGCCTGACCGCCATGGGTGACCACCTGCTGGAACCGGTATTGCTCAATGCCCTGGTCCTGGTGGTGGTGGCCATGGTCTACAACCGCCTGACCGGCGTGCGCTACCCGAAAGGCACAGTGCCGCGCAAAGACCTGCACCACACCCATGACCCGCTGCCCAGTGAACGGGTAGGCGTCAGCAGTGAAGACCTGGACCAGGCACTGGAAGAACTGGGCGAGTTTGTCGACGTCACCCGTGACGAGTTGGAGCGCATCATCCTGGCTACCGAACAGCACGCCTTGCAGCGCAGCCTGGGCGGTATCACCGCTGCATCGGTGATGTCCCGCGATGTGCAATTCGCCAGCCCCGACACCACCCTGGAGCAGGCCTGGAAAATGCTCGCCAGCCATCACCTGAAAACCCTGCCGGTCCTGCAGGAGGGCAAGCTGGTGGGCATCGTAAGCCTCAGCGATCTGGTTGGCCCGGCCATGCAACGTGCCCGTTTCAGCTGGCGCGGGCTGTTCGGTCGCAAGGCGGTGCGCATGGAGCAGGTCATGAGCCGGCGAGTGGTCAGCGTCAGCAGCCAGCACCCGCTGGAGCGCCTGCTGCCGTTGTTGTGCGAGCAAGGCCTGCATTGCCTGCCGGTGCTTGATGCCGGCAAGCTGGTGGGGGTGGTCACCCAGACCGACCTGGTGGCCGGCCTCAAGCGCCAGTTGCTCAGCAAGGCTGAGGCTTCAGGCAACCGGGTCCCAGCGTTGTGACCAGTCGCTGGCGCCGGCAGCTACCAGCCGGCGCAGGATGGCGAAGGCTTGTTGCAGGGCTTCGCTGTCGCGTTTGCGTGGGTACACCAGAAAGGTCGGGTAGGTGAACTCCGGTGCCTGCGGTACCCGCTCGAGCACGCCGCTGTCCAGATAGGCCTGCACCACCCGCGTGCGGAAGTAGCCACTGCCACCTTGGTCGAGAATGAACTGCAGGGCCAACGGGCCGAGGTTGAAGCTCAGTGCCGGGCGCGCGCATTCGGGCAGGGCCGCGTCGTGCTGGCGGCGGAAGGCCTCGCCCCAGTCGATGTAGATGTAGGGTTCGGGCCGGCCGACCCGGCGCACGCGGATCAGCTTTTCTTCCATCAGTTGCTCGACTTGCAAGCCAGGGCCATAGGTCGGCTGGTAGACCAGCGCGGCGTCCAGCAGACCCATTTCGACCTTGCGCAGCAGTGACTCGCCGTCGCTGACCTCGCTGCGGATGGCATGGCTGGGCAACTCGCGGTGCAGGGCACTTACCCAGTCGAGCATCATCGGGTTGCCCAGGCTCACCTCACCGCCTACATGCAGCACCTGCTGGCAACCTTCAGGCAACGGGAGGTCGCGGCGCGCGGCTTCCCAGGTTTGCACCAACTGGTTGGCATAACTGACGAACGCTTCGCCATCGCTGGTCAGGCTGGCGCCATTGCGGCTACGCACGAATAACTGGCAGCCCAGTTGCTGCTCCAGGCGCTGCACGCGTGCGGTGATCGCGGTTTGTGACACGAACAGGCGTTCGGCTGCGGCGACCAGGCTGCCGCAGCGCACAATTTCCAGGAAGGTCCGGGCCTGATCGATGTCCATGGGCTGCTCGGTGTGTGAAGGGGTGGCTATTCTAGAGGCTTTGCACCGTTCTGGGGCGTTTTTGCCTTGTCTGCAAATTTGCAGGTCGGTTGTGACTTTAGTCCCCTGGCGGGGTGGGTGTAGCGGTCCATACTCAGTGTTCGCCCTTCAATAACAACAAGTACCGGGTTTCTTTCACTATGAGCTACCAGCACAGCTACGCCCATTCCATTTCCGACCCTGCCGCTTTTTGGGCGGAACAGGCCGCACACCTGGCCTGGCACCGCAAGCCTGCCCTGACCCTGCAAGACAACGCCGACGGTACCCACCGCTGGTTCGCTGATGGCCGCCTCAACAGCTGTTACCTGGCCCTGGATCACCAGATAGAACAGGGGCGGGGCGAGCAGCTGGCGCTGATCTACGATTCGCCCGTGACCGGCGTTCAGCAGGCCTACACCTATAACCAGTTACGCGACGAGGTGGCACGTCTGGCCGGTTTGCTGCGCCAGCTGGGGGTGAACAAGGGCGATGGGGTGATCATCTACATGCCCATGGTGCCGCAGGCGGCCATGGCGATGCTGGCCTGCGCGCGGATTGGCGCCGTGCATTCGGTGGTGTTCGGTGGCTTTGCTGCCAACGAGTTGGCCTTGCGCATCGATGACGCCCGGCCCGCCTTGTTGCTGACGGCTTCGTGCGGCCTGGAGTTCGATCGGGTCATAGCCTATAAGCCGCTGGTTGACCGCGCCCTGCAACTGGCCCGGCACCAGCCGCGCAATGTGCTGGTACTGCAGCGGCCGCAGGCGCATGCCGAACTGCTGCCGGGCCGCGACCTGGACTGGCAGGCGGCCTTGGCCGGCGCAGAACCGGTGGCGCCAGTCGAACTCGATGCCGGCGACCCGCTGTACATCATGTACACATCGGGCACCACCGGCAAACCCAAGGGTATCGTCCGGGAAAACGGCGGCAATGCCGTGGCGCTGTGTTATGCCATGCGCCATATCTATGGCATGCAGGCTGGCGATGTGTGGTGGGGCATATCCGACGTCGGTTGGGTGGTCGGCCATTCACTGATCGTCTAAGGGCCGTTGATGAGCGGCTGCACCACCGTCTTCTACGAAGGCAAGCCGATCCGTACCCCGGACGCTTCGGCCTACTGGCGGGTGGTGGAGCAGTACCAGGTCAACGCGCTGTTCTGTGCACCGACGGCCATGCGCGCCATCCGCAAGGAAGACCCGGAGGGCGAACTGATTCGCAAACATGACCTCCGCTCGCTGCGTCAACTATTCCTGGCGGGGGAAAAGCTCGATTCCAGCACCCATGAATGGCTGGAGCGGGTAAGTGGCAAACCGGTGCACGACCACTGGTGGCAGACCGAGACCGGCTGGCCGGTCACCGCGCCGTGCGTCGGGTTGGAGGGCAGCGCCGCGAAGCCAGGGTCGAGCAACCGGGCGGTGCCTGGCTACAACGTTCGCGTGCTGGATGACGAAGGCCACTTGCTCGGGCCTAACCATCAGGGGGCGATCGTGATTGCCCTGCCATTGCCACCTGGTTGCAGTCAGACGCTGTGGGGTGATCACGAACGCTACCTGCAGGCCTACCTGCACACGTATCCGGGTTACTACCACACGGGCGATGGCGGCTATCTGGATGACGAAGGCTTTGTCTACATCATGGGTCGCACCGATGATGTGATCAACGTGTCCGGGCATCGGCTTTCCACGGGTGAGATGGAGGACTTGGTGGCGCGCCATCCGGCGGTGGCCGAGTGCGCGGTGATCGGCGTGCACGACGAGATCAAGGGCCAGGTGCCATTGGCGCTGGTGGTGCTCAAGGACGGCGAGGGCATTGCCGAAGCTCAGCTGCTGGTGGACCTGGTAGGCCGTGTGCGTGATGAGATCGGCCCACTGGCCTGTTTCAACCAGGTGCGGTTGGTGAAACGCTTGCCCAAGACCCGCTCTGGCAAGATTCTGCGGGCGGTGCTGCGCAAGATTGCCGATGGGCAGGATTATGTGCCGCCTTCGACCCTGGATGACCCGGCAGTGCTGGGCGAGATCGAAGCGGTGCTGGCGGATTTGCCCAGGGCGGGGTAATCAACGCCAGCATTGACTGAGTATCGGTAGCCCCGCTCGCATGGTGCTGGAGCGCGACGGGGCCACCCGTCTATCAAGACGCCAAGTGTTACAAGGGGTGGCGGGCAATGAACTCCTTGCCCCTCAGCTCTATGATTTCCTGGTCGTCGTAAGTCAAGGTGAGCAGGGTATAGGGCTCGGGATATTCGGGCGTGATCAACCAGCCTTGGTCACCGAATGCGGTATCCACATGGCCATTTTCGTCCAGGCGAACGATGGCGATTGGCATCTGATCTTCGATTGGGGACACCGCGCGGCAGCCCACCAGGACGCCGCTGCCATGCGGCGTGAGCGCGAATGCGATTGTCCGCTCGAATTCAGGTCGTTTGAAAATGATGGCCTGGCCATCGTTGAAGCGATTGTCCACGGTGCCGTCCAGTTTCAGGCAGTGTACAAAGCCACTTTGGTTGGTGCCGGTGCCAGCGTTGCCTGTCAGATAAAGGCGGTCGTGGGCTTGAGTGGTAGCGTGTACGGCAATATAAGCGAGATCTGGATGGCCGGGCAGGCGTTTGACAATCCAGACGCCTTGCTCGGCAAAGCCCGATAACACGGCGCCGTTCTTGTCGCATGCTCCAACCCATGCCTGCGTTTCATCACCGCCCACGCGGTGGTCGCCGCAATAATGGAAGCCAGCATGTTCAGTACCGCGGTAACGGGCGTTTACGGCAAGTGTCTGTAGCGCGCGGCCTTGCCAACGGAAGTGCCTGCGCATACCTACTTCATTGAAGGAGGTATCCAGATTGCCTTGCATATCGAACTGTGCGAGCCCGGAGTTGACCATCTGGCGGAGTTTGCCATCCGGGAATTGCGGCACGCTGCCCGCATAACCCTCAGCACCATCAAGCCTTGGCTGGGCTGCCTCTGAGGTGTCGTCCGGCTCGACTGGATAAGGATGTATTTTATATCCCTGGTGGCCGAAATCGATATCCATGGCGCCTGACGCCTTGTTCAGGCGGAAAATGGCAAAGTTATCGGAGCTCCGAAGCGCTACACCGCAAAGGAGGTGTTCGCCGTCGACAACGAAGCAGAAGTAGTCGCCCCATTCCCCTGGCATAGGGATGCGTACGGTGCCGTTGTCGCCAAATGCCTCGACTGCCCTGCCATCGGGCGTAAGCTTGGTAACTACCGTTGTGGGTTCACCCTGACTGTCCCGCGAGGCCCAGCAACTGTAGAAAAAACCCTCTACCAGATACGGCGGGCGATAGACGATTTCGTTTCGGATGTCATCAGGCAGTTGAAGATCAATACGGGTCCATGCTTCTTGTCTCGAGATCATGATAAAGGCCCTTCGTGAGTGAGCCTCCATTACAGGGCTTAGTCGCTGGACTGTCTGCTGGCAAAACTGACAGTTGCCTATTCAACAACGCTCATGATTCGCATCAGCCCGGACCGAGCGGGTGCAGCTGCCCCAAGCGGCTGCGGGTACGCATCAGGTCGGCCAGTGGGCCGCCCAGGCTCTCTTCCAGCGGATGTTTACCTATGACAACCACCCGCCGGTCCTGGTCATACAGCACGTCTACCAGGTTGACGAAGCGCTGCTGAGCCGCCAGCGAACACGCGGACAGATCGTCCAGCCCGTCGATGATCCACTCGTCATACTCCCTGGCCAGCACCAGGTAGTCGATGACCGCGGTGGCTTTTTCGCACAGGTCGTCAAAGCCAAGCATCACCCGCCGGCCATCAATGGCCAGCGCCCGCAGCGGGCGGTTGTTCACCTCCAGTATCACCGGTTGTTCGTCCGGCACGTTCAGCGCCCGGCGCTGCGCTGCATCGCCCGGCCAGACATATTGGCCCTGGGTAAAACGCTGATGCTCGCGGTTGGCCGGCAAACTGCGAAAATCGGTGTCGCCACCAACTTCAAGCACTTGCATCGAGCTGTTGATCAGGCGAATGACCGGCAGAAAACGCTCGTGGTACAGCGGGTTGGGCAACAACCCTTCGGGCGCGTAGTTCGAGGTCACCAGCAGGTATACGCCACGGCTGAACAAGGCCTTGAACAGCCGGGTGAGCAGCATGGCATCGCCGATGTCATGCACGTGGAATTCGTCGAAGCACAGCACCCGGCAATCGCCCACCAGCTCGTCCAGCGTTGCGCCCAGCGCGTCGTCCAGCGCCCGATGGCGGTGCATCCCCTGGTGCAGGCGGGCGAAAAAGTCATGAAAATGCAGGCGCAGCTTGGCGGCTATCGGCACGGCCTGGAAAAACCCATCGAGCAGCCAGCTTTTACCGCGACCAACCGAGCCGAACAGGTACAGGCTGCGGGGTTGGCCTTGTTCAAGCTGCGCCAGTTGTTCGGCCATGCAGTGGATCACCCGCCGCTGGCCGTCACTCAGCTGATAACCGCGGCTGTGCGCTTTGTCCTCGAACCAGCCGAGCAGTTCGCTCTGTTGATTGGCGGTGCCGCGCAGGCGTTGGCCAAGCTGGCGCAGCGGGGTAGGGATCCAGGCAGGCAAAAGCAAAGCTCCTTGGGCGATGGCGGGGCAGCATGCAGCTTGCCCCAGGGCGGCCATTTTGACTAATAGAGAAAGTGCCCGGCAATCATCACTTCTTGCGATAGGTCTGGCAGCCTGTCGTGCCTGTCTGGGCTATGCCTTGCGCTCCAGCTGGTTCTCGATCATGTATTTCACCGCCAGACGACGCTCCTTCAGGTGGCGCAGGTCCTCGTCAACGAAGTTGCCGGCCGAGATCGACTCGGCGGCCAGCACCTGGTTGTCGATGTCCACGTATTCGTCCAGCAGGCGGTCCAGGGTCTTGTCCTGCTGACGGCGCTGCTGGACGATTTCGCGGGGGTAGTGCAGGTCTTGGTAGAGGTCGTGTGAGACAGGCATAGGGTCCTCCTTGGTCAATGCAGTACGCTCATCTGATTGGAAGGAAATAAACCGATTGTGTTGAAGCGAAGCGGAAGGAAAGCGACGGATGGTCGTGCCGTGAGCGGCCAAATGACTAAGCCGCTGTTTTTTGGCAATTTTTTTCATCAGGGGGGTTCACAGACCGGATCTTTGTTGTTAAAGTGCCGCGCATTCCAAGACAACAAGCAAATAAGCGGTTGTCAGAAAGTTGGAATTGTCAGAGCAGCAAAAGCTGCATCCGATACAGGGGCGTCGCCAAGCGGTAAGGCAGCAGGTTTTGATCCTGCCATGCGTTGGTTCGAATCCAGCCGCCCCTGCCATTTTCCAGTTTCAAACGTCTATGCCCGGTGCCTGATTTGACAGGTTCTGGGTTTTTTCGTTTCTGCAGGTTCAATTGCGACGTTGACCCGCCAGTGCCAATGCTCCCAATAGCAACGTGCATACGTTGAGGGCGAGGCCGCCTCCCAAGGAAGCGCAACCTCCAGTGGGAAAAGCGGCCTGCTGATTAGCCGATCAAGCCAGCAACGCCCAGCATCTCGTTCAGCGCCCGTGCCAATTCATCGGCCTGCACCGGCTTCTGCATCACCACGCTGCCCGGCAATTCCAGCCCCTGCAATTCCGCATACCCGGTCAGAAACACAACAGGCAAGCGCGGGTAGCGCTCGCGGGCTGCCAGCGCGAGTTGCGCCCCATTGAATTCTGGCATGGCGAAATCGGTAAGCAGCAGGTCGATCTCGTCATCCAGCAGCGCCAACGCCTGCTCGCCGCTGTGCGCCTGGCGTACCTGATATCCATATTGGCGCAACACATCGCCGAGCATGTCGCGCACCAGGTGGTCGTCGTCTACCAGCAGCACGGTGCGGTCATGGCCACTTTCGCAGATCGGTTGGCTGGGCTGCGCCGCTGCAGGTTCACTGGCCATCTCACCCTTCACCGCCGGCAGGTACACCGCCACCTCGGTGCCGCGGCCTGGCGCGGTGTCGATACGCACGCCCCCGCCGGACTGCTTGGCAAAACCAAACACTTGCGCCAGGCCCAGGCCGGAGCCTTTGCCGATATCCTTGGTGGTGAAGAACGGCTCGAATACCTTGGCCAGCACCTCTTCGCTCATGCCGCTGCCGGTGTCGCGGATACTGAGCATCACGTACTCACCGGGTTCCGGGTCTTCCGGGCGCTGCGGGCGGGTGTCGATGCAGGTGTTGTGGGTGGCCAGTGTCAGCTGACCACCATCCGGCATCGCATCGCGGGCGTTGATCGCCAGGTTGAGGATGATCATTTCGGTCTGGGTCGGGTCGGTCAGCGCCTGCCACAGGCGCGGGTCCAGGTCCAGTCGCACCGAGACGTTGCCACCCAAGGTCCGGCGCAACAGCTCCTCGAGGCCGGTCAGCGTGCGGTTGAGGTTGAGTGGCACCGGCTCCAGGCGTTGGCGGCGTGAGAAGGCCAGGAGTTGCGACGTCAGCTTGGCACCGCGCTCGCCCGCTTCGCGGATATGCGTGAGACGTGTGCGCGCCTTGTCCAGGTCGGCCTTGGCCAGGTCGCGCTCGAGAAAGCTGGCGCCAGTGAGGATCACCGTCAGCAGGTTGTTGAAGTCGTGCGCCACGCCGGCGGTCAGCTGGCCGACGGCTTCCAGCCGTTGCATCTGCTGCAGTGCCGCTTCGATGCGTTCGCGCTCGTCGATCTGCTCGCGCAGGCGGGCGTTGGCCTCGGCCAGGCCCAGGGCCGCTTCGCGCTCGCTGGTGATATCCCGCGCCACCACATACAGCAGGGTGTCTTCCGGTACCACTACCCATGACAGCCAACGCTGCTGGCCACCGGCATGCAGGATGCGGCCGACGAAGCGCGCGCTGGTGCGGCCATGGGCAAGGGCGGCAAGTTCGGTGAGGAGGAGTTCCTGGTCAGGCTCGGGCAGCAGGTGCAGCAGTGACGACTGGCTAAGGCGCTCGCGGGAAAAGCCCACGCTGGCTTCCCAGGCGGGGTTCAGCGCGACCGGGGTCAGGTCCTTGTTCAGGACGGCCAACAGGTCCTGCGACAGTTCCCAGGCGCGGTCGCGTTCACGTGTGCGGCGCTCTACGCGCTCGCCGAGCATTTCGTTCAGCTGGCGCAACGCCTGAGTGGCCTGGCGTTGGGTATGGATGTCCTGCAGCACGCCGGAAAAGCGGACGCACTGGCCGTTGACGAACTGGCTCTGGCCACTGCTGAGCAACCAGCGCGGTTCCAGGCCGTTGGGTTGCGCGATACGGAACTCGACCCGGTACTGGCCGCCACTTTCGGGGCGCATGGCGTATTCCACCGCATCGCGCACCATGGGCAGGTCAGCGGGGTAGATGCCATCGAGGAACACCTCAAGGCTCATTTCGGTGCTGGTGGGCAGGCCGAACAGGGTCTTGCAGCGGTCATCCCACAGCAGCAGGCCTTCTTGCGGGCGCAGGTCCCAGGTGCCCATGCCGGCAGCGTCGATGGCAATGCGTGCACGTGCCTCGACATCGGCCAGGGCTTCTTCGGCGCGGCGTCGGCGTTGGCGCTCCTGCACCTCGGTCAGCGCCCGGCGCACGGCCTTGGGCAGCAACGGCAGGTTCTTTTTCAGCACATAGTCGGTGGCGCCGAGGCGGATCATTTCCACCGCGTGCTCTTCGCCGTAGATGCCCGAGAGGAAGATGAAGGGTGTATCCGGGGCCAAACGTTGGGCGATGGCCAGCACTTCAGTGCCGGACGACCCCGGCAACACGCAGTCGCACAGGATCAGGTCGTAGCGCGCCTCGCGCAGGGCATGTTCAACGCCCGTGTGGTCGAATTCCAGCTGGGGCTGAACATGCAGCCCGCTGCGCTCCAGGCGCATCAGGGTCAGCTCGGCGTCCATCGAGCTGTCTTCGACCATCAGTAGTTTCAACGGCGTTTGCTGCATCGTTGCGGTGGCCTCAGTTGCTACCGCGACGGTTCAGCCGCAGCGAGCCGGGTGGCGGTTCGTTCAAAACGGCCCAGAATACCCCGAGGTCGGAAATGGCAGCGACGAATTCCTTGAACTCGACCGGCTTGACCACATAGGCATTGACGCCCAGTTCGTAGGCGCGCAGCAGGTCGGGTTCTTCGCGCGAAGAGGTCAGCATCACCGTGGGGATGCTGCGCAATTCGGGGGTGGCGCGCACTTCCCTGAGCACTTCCAGGCCGTCGACCTTGGGCAGCTTGAGGTCCAGCAGTAGAACGGCAGGGTTGCCGTCGTCGCGCGTGGCATAGGCATTGCGGCGCAGTAGGTAGTCCAGTGCTTCGGCGCCGTCACGCAGCACGATGACCTCGTTGGCCAACTGGCTGCGCTCTAGCGCCAGGAGCGTCAGCTCCAGGTCCCGTGGGTTGTCTTCGACCAGCAGGATGGGTTTGAGCATGGTTATTCAGGTGCCTCGGGTAGTTGCGGGTTGGCGCGGTAGGGAAAAGTGGAAACTGGCGCCTTGGTCGATCTGGCCTTCGGCCCAGACACGGCCGTCATGGCGCTCGATGATGCGGCGCACGCTTGCCAGGCCAATCCCTGTGCCTTCGAACTCTTCCATGCGGTGCAAGCGCTGGAACACGCCGAACAGCTTGTTGGCATAGGCCATGTCGAAGCCCACGCCGTTGTCGCGGATACAGATCTCGGTTTCGTCCGGGTGTTGCTCTGCGCTGACCGAAATACGCGCAGGCTCACGGCCCCGGGTGTACTTGATGGCATTGGCAATCAGGTTGTGCAAGGCCAGGTTGATGAATGCCGGGTCGCCGATCACCTTCGGTAGCGGGGCGATGTCCCAGACGATTTCGCGGCCCTCGTAGTCCGGCGCCAGTTCGTTGCGGATGGCTTCGACCAGGGCATTCAGGTCAACATCGGACATGCGCAAGGCAGAGCGGCCCATTTGCGAGAAATTGAGCAGGTTGTCGACCAGGCTGCCGGCAAAGTTGGCCGCTTCGCCGATGTGCTGCAGAAAGCGCTTGCCGCGCTCGCTCAGGCCCTGGCCCTCTATTTCACCGAGCAGCTCGGTATAACCCGCGATGTGCCGCAGGGGCGCCCGCAGGTCGTGGGAAACACTGTACGAAAAGGCCTCCAGCTCCCTGTTCGAGCGGCGCAGTTCACCGGCGAGCTGCGCCAGCTCCTCGGCCTTGCGCAGGACGATGCCGAGTACGGCAGTGCGCAGTTCCTGGACACCTTCGATGACCAGTGGGTGCCAAGGTTCGCAGTATCCTTGCAGCTGTTCCTGCCAGCGTTCGAAGCTGTGCCGCGGGCCAAGGCTGCCCTGCGGCCCCACGTGCTTGCTCGGCTGGCCCGCCCAGTTCACCGTGCGCACCTGCTCGGGGCGGAACCACAACAGGTAGTGCGAATGGATCTGCGAGATGGCCACCGCCAGCACGCCACCGGCATGGTCTGCCAGTTCTGGCAACTCATCGATGTCGCGACGCAGGTTGTCACTGTGGAAAACCGCCCCTTCGCAGCGCTGGCTCAGCCAGTGCACCAGGGCGGTGACCTGGGCGGCAGGCGGGGTCTGGCCGATCAGGTCGCAGCGCTCTGCCGAAATCACGGCGGCGCCTTGGGCGCCGGCAAACGCCAGCAGCACCTCGGGCAGGTTAAGCAGGCCCTCGCTGACGCTGTCATGGTCGGCCATGGAAGAGATCATGCGCACGATGTGCTGGCGCAGCTCCAGCAGTTTCTGTGTGCTGGCATGCGACTCACGGGACTCGATCTGCAATGACAGTACGCTGGCCAGTAATTCGCAGGCGGTTCGCGTGCGCAGGTCTACCGTGCGCGGTTCATGATGGTGGCAGGAGACCAGCCCCCACAGCTCACCGTCGACCACGATGGACAGTGACATCGACGCCAGGGTACCCATGTTGCGCATGTACTGGAGGTGGACTGGCGAAACGCTGCGCAGCACGGTAAAGCTCATGTCCAGCGGCTTGCCGGTACGCGGGTTGGCTGTCGGCATGAGGGGTGAGGGCTGGTAGTTGGCATCCTCGATCACCCGGATACGGTTGACTCGGTACAGTTCGCGCGCCTGGCGCGGGATGTCCGAGGCCGGGAAGCACAGGCCCAGGTAGCTGGGGTAGCCGGGGTCGGCCACTTCGGCCAACACCTGGCCGTTGCCTTCGCTGTCGAAGCGGTAAGCCTTGACGCGGCCGAAGCCGGTGATGCGCTTGAGCTGCACCACCGCTTGCTGCAGCAAATCCTCGACACTGCCAGCCAGGTGCAAGGTGCTGACGAAACTGCGCACCAACGGGTAGTAATCACCTTGGCCGGTCAGGTCGGCTGGCAGGCGCGGCGATTCGAATTCGGTAATCAGCACCTGGTCGTGACGATGGGCCAGCACGTGCAGGGGGGCGCTGTGGGGTGCGCCCTGGCGCAAGCGTACGTCACCGATGTGGAATGGGAAGACTTCGTCCTCGGGTAGCCGTCTCAGGTGCAGGCGCAGGTCGAAGGCATCGCTGACCAGCTCGGCGAAGTGGCACCCGATCAGTTCCCTGGCGGGTATGCCCAGCCACCGTTCGGCATTTTCACTGGCCTGAAGAATGCGCAAGTCGGCTTCGTCGACGACCAGCAGGAAGCCTTGGGGTTGGACGCTGCCGGGTACCTGGATGGGTTCCTGTGCGCAACGCTCTACGGCTTGGGCGAGCGTGCTGTCTGCAGTCATCAATTGAGCGCTCCTGTCTTGTTCGTCCATGCTTGCCGTACGAGTTTGAGGCAGGATGATGGAGCTATACCCTATCAGAATATCTGCTCGTTCGCCGGCCTTTGGCAATTGGAGGGCCATCAAACACCAACGGTTCTGTACTGTGCATGGTTTTTTTGGCGAGCGGTTATCGCTTTGTTGCTAACACGAAAAAAAGGTAGGCCGTGGCCGTTGGGTCTGCGCCTCGCTGCTACGCTCAAAACAGCATAGAGCGAAAGGGACAACAAGGTGACGGAACGCTTTCTGGCCGGGTTGTTGGGCCTGCTGTTGAGCAGCGGTGCTGCAGCTGCGGATTTTCTCGTGGAAGTGCGGGTGCTGGTACAGCGCGGCTGCATGCTGGTGAACCAGACCCGCGACGCGGGTGCGCAAGCGCTGGGGCGTATTGACCTGGGCACTGCCGCGCGCCTGGATGGCGCGGGTGGGCCATTGAGCGGTGTGCTACTGAACCAGCGCCCGCCGCGCCTGGAGTGCAACCCCGATACCCCCTACCAAGTACGCGTCGACGGCGGCCAGCATGGCGGCGTTGGCGAAGTGCGTTTTTTGGCCAGTGATGACACCAATGCCCGGCCGATTCCCTATCGCCTGTACCGCGATGCGGCCTGGCGCGAGCCGTTAGCGGTGGATGTGGCGCAGTCGGCGCGGGTGCCGGACAGCGGCTCGGTTGAACTGCCGCTGTATGCGCGTATCGACAAGCTGGCCTGGGTGCCGAACGCCGGCCTGTATGCCGACCTGCTCAAAGTCACGGTTACCTGGTAGGGACGCCATCATGCACAAGGACGGCACGCCATGAACCGCACCCGCACCTCGATCCTGCTGTTGTCCCTTGGGCCGCTGTTGGTACCCGGCGGTGAGGCGCATGGCACCAGCACCGGGTTCATCCAGGCGCGGCTGGTGATCAGCGCGGCCTGCCAGATCAGCAGCAATGAGCCCCAGCCGGCAACCTTGGCCAACCCAGGTTTGCTGGACTTTGGCGAGCGCGGCCCGAACTGGGAGCAGCCATTGCGCAGCCGCGTAGATGAGGCCGGCGGGGAGGGCAGCCTGCAGATCAGTTGCACACCCGAGGTACGTGCCTTCAACGTGCGCATCAATGGCGGCATGAACGGCGACGACGGCATTCGTCGCCTGAGCAACGGTAGCCAACTGATCCCTTATCAACTGGCGGTCGACCCAGGCGGCAACAGCCGCTACGGCATCGGCCAGGCCCGCGCCTTCACCATCAGCAGCACCCAGCAGATACCGATCCCCATCTACGGCGTGGTCGTGGCGCAACCGCGCGGGCTGCCGGCCGGGCTGTACCGCGACACCCTCAGGGTGACCCTGGACTGGTAACAACGCAAGGAGACTCCGATGCGAACGAACCTATCATGCTGCATCCTCGCCGGTCTGGGCCTGGCCCTGGCCTCGCAGGCCCAGGCCGCCACGGTGACCGGGACCATCAACTCGACGCTGACGTTAACTGCGGCGTGCCAGGTCAACGGCAGTTCGGGCACCTCTGGGTTGAATTTCGGTTCCCTCAACTTCGGCACCCAGGATGCCTTGTTCACTACGGCCAATGCCCAGGTGCTTGGCGGCGGTGGCGGGGCAATGAGCATCCTCTGCTCGGCGGGTACAGTGCCGGCGATTCGCGTGCGTGCAGGCAGCCACGATGGCCAGTCGACCGGCGGCACCCGTGCCCTGGCGGATGGCGCGGGTAACTTCGTGCCCTACGATTTCTACACCGACGCCGGTCGCACGACCCTGTTGGCCATCGACGGCACCATCACTTTGCCGACCAGTACCGGCGTGGCGCAAACCGTCAACCTGTACGGCCAGGCGCGCGGCAAGGCCGGGCTGCCGGCCGGGGTGTACACCGATACGGTGGCAGTCGAGTTGTCGTTCTGAGCCATGCGTGGCTGGCTGGCGGGTGGCCTGACCGGCATCGGTGTGCTGCTGGCCGCACCGTTGGATGCGGCAACCACCAGCACTTTCACGGTGTCGGCGCAGATTGTCGCCGGTTGCCTGGTGGTGGGTGGTGTCACCAACTACGGGGTTCTGAACTATGGTACCCAGTCGGCGTTGTCCACTGGGCTTCTCAGCACTTCGCTGGGCGGCACCACGGTGACGTTCCAGTGCACCCCAGGGGTTGCCTTGAGCATGAGCCTGGACGGCGGCCAGAACAGCGCCAGTGGTACGCGCAACCTGAAGAACACCAGCGGGACGCAAGTGTTGGCCTACCAGCTGTACCGAGACGCGGCATACACCCAGAGCCTGGGGATAGGCCAGAGCGCAGCGGTGAGCTATACCGATGCAACCGCCATCAAGCTGCCGGTCTACGGGCGGGTGCAGTTGACCGGTACGCTCCCGGCAGGGACGTATACCGATGTGGTGCAAGTGACGGTGACCTGGTGAATGCCAGCGGCACCCTGACCAGTGTTTAAGGAGAGTTTCATGGCGGCAGGCGCGAAGTGGGCGCGTGGGTTGATTGGATTGTTGTGGCTGGCAAGCCAGCCGGCCGGGGCGGCCACCTCGGTGCTGATCTGGCCCATCGACCCGGTGCTGGAGGCCGACCAGAAGGCAGGTGCATTGTGGCTGGAAAACCGTGGCACTGACCCCGCCAACCTGCAGGTGCGGGTATTCGCCTGGCGCCAGGGTGACTATCAGGAGCAGTTTCAGGCGCAGCGCGAGATTATCGGCAGCCCCCCGGTGGCGAATATCGCTCCCGGGCAAAAGCAGCTTATCCGCCTGACCCGCACCGGCGCTTCGCCTGCTGGCCAGGAGCAGGCCTACCGCATCATTATCGATGAAATCCCGCCCGCTATTCCCGTCGACAAGGCCGGCCCCGGCACCACGGCGGCCATCCGCCTGCAGATGCGCTACTCCGTGCCGCTGTTCGTTTACGGCGAGGGCCTGTGGGGCAAGGCGGACCCGGAGGGCAAGCGCAATGCCGAGGGGGTGGGCAAGCCGCAGCTCAGCTGGCGCCCGGTAACGGTGCAGGGCAAGCCCTATGTGGAGCTGCGCAACACCGGCCCGGTACATGCGCGCCTGACTGACGTGGTGCTGCAGCAAGGCAGCCAGAGCAAACCGCTGGTCGAGGGCTTGCTCGGCTATGTGCTGCCGGGCGCCAGCATGCGCTGGCCCGCCCCCGCGGCGACCAATGCCGGCAGCGTGCTCAAGGGCCGGGTAAACGGGCAGAGTAGCGCCGACGCTATCCGCCAAGGCCAATGATCCACCGAATGAATGCTGCGCAGGGGCCAGGGAGGACCCGGCAATGGTTGGAAACCGTGTGTGAGCTGGCTATCGGCGACGACGCGCCGCTGGTGTTTGGGGCTGGCCATGGCCGGCTCCGGCCTGGTGCTGGCCGACGACCTGCCACCGCCGCCCACGGAGATGGCTGCCATCGCCGACGCCACCCTGTACCTCGACCTGATGGTGAACCAGATGCCCAGGGCTGAGCTGATACCCGTGCAGCAACGGGCCGGGCGGTTGTACCTGGACAGCGAGGTGCTGCGGGCTGCCGGCGTGTCATTGCCGGGCAACCCCCAGGGAGAGATAGCGCTGGACGCTGTCAGCGGGCTGCACACCGACTACGACAGCCAGAACCAGCGCCTGCTGTTGCAGGTACCGCCGGCCTGGTTGCCAGACCAGCAGGTGGGTGAGCGCAGCCTTTACCCGCCCAGCGATGCGCGCAGCAGCTTCGGCGCCTTGTTCAACTACGACCTGTACCTTAACGACACCGATGATGGCGGCACCTACCTGGCGGCCTGGAACGAGCTGCGTCTGTTCGACAGCTGGGGCATTTTCTCCAGCACTGGCCAATGGCGCCAGTCGTTCAACGGGGCGCAGGCAGACGATTCGCGCCAGGGCTTTCTGCGATACGACACCACCTGGCGGTTCACGGACGAGCAGCGCCTGCTGACCTATGAAGCGGGTGACTTCGTGACCGGTGCCTTGCCCTGGACCAGCTCGGTGCGCGTCGGCGGTTTGCAACTGTCGCGTGACTTTGCCGCGCGGCCCGACCTGGTCACCTACCCATTGCCGGCGTTTGCCGGCGAGGCGGCGGTGCCGACCTCGCTCGACCTGTTCATCAACGGCTACAAGTCCAGCTCCGCCGAGCTGCAGCCAGGCCCCTACACGCTGACCAACGTGCCGTTCATCAACGGTGCGGGTGAAGCGGTGGTGGTCACCACCGATGCCCTTGGCCGACAGGTGTCGACCACCTTGCCGTTCTACGTCACCAGTAGCCTGTTGCAGAAAGGCCTGTCGGATTACTCGGTCGCAGCCGGTAGCCTGCGTCGCGATTATGGCGTGCGTGACTTCGGCTACGGGCCGGGCGTTGCATCGGCCAACCTGCGTTACGGCGTGAGCGATACGTTCACCCTGGAAACCCATGCCGAGACCGCTGAGTCGCTGATGCTTGGAGGCCTGGGCGGCAACATGCGGCTGGGCAACTTCGGCGTGCTCAATGCCGCCCTCGCACAAAGCCAGTTCGACGGCGACAAAGGCCACCAGGTCGCGCTCGGCTACCAGTACAACAGCCAGCGCATCGGCTTCAGCTACCAGCGCCTGCAACGCCACGGTGATTATGCCGACCTGACCCGCGTCGATACCCCGGACATGCAGCTGAGCAAAAGCAGCGAGCAGGTCACCCTCAGCCTCAACCTCAACGAATATGGCAACATCGGCGCGGGCTACTTTGACGTGCGCGCAGGGGACGGTACGCGCACCCGGCTGATCAACCTGAGCTACAGCAGGCCGCTGTGGGGCAATAGCAGCGTCTACCTGTCAGCCAACCGCGAAGTCGGTGACAGCCAGTGGGCGGTGCAGGCGCAACTGGTGATTCCGTTCGACACCCACGGCACGCTGGCTTTGGGCATGGAGCGCAGCAACACAGGTGAAACCCTGCAGCGGGTCAACTACAGCCGTGCAGTGCCGGTGGGCAGTGGTGTCGGCTATAACCTGGGTTATGCCGCCGGCAGTGACCGTGATGCCTATCGCCAGGCCGATGTCACCTGGCGCCTGCAGTCGGTTCAGTTGCAGGCCGGTGTATACGGCAGCAGCGGCGAGATGACGCGTTGGGCCGACGCCAGTGGCTCGCTGGTGTGGATGGATGCCGGCTTGTTTGCCGCTAACCGCATCGACGATGCGTTCGTGGTGGTCAGCACCGACGGTTACGCCAACGTGCCGGTGCGCTACGAAAACCAGGAGGTCGGCCGCACCGATGCCGGCGGCCACTTGCTGGTGCCCTATAGCAGTGGCTATTACCGGGGCAAATATGAGATCGACCCGATGGACCTGCCGCCGGATGTCCTTGCGCCGCAGGTGGAACAGCGTGTGGCAGTGCGCCGGGGCAGCGGCTATCTGCTGGAGTTTCCGCTCAGGCGCGTGCTGGCGGCCAGCATCGAACTGGTGGACGCCAACCAGCAACCGCTCAAGCTGGGCAGCCGCGTCACCCATGAGCAAAGCGGCAGCCAGGCAGTGGTCGGTTGGGATGGCCTGGTGTACCTGGAAAACCTCTCACCGCAAAACCGCCTGCAGGTCGAAGTCGAGGGAGGTGGGCATTGCCAGGTGACCTTCGACTTGCCCGAGGCCGAAGGTTCGATCCCGCTGATCGGCCCGCTGGTGTGCAGATGAAGCCCGCCTGGCGTGTGATGTCGGCCTGTGCGTTGCTGCTGTGCGCGGGGTCGGCCTGGGCAAAGTGTGCGGTGGTGGCTACTGCGCCGGTGCTGTTTGGGTCGCTCAATTCGACCCAGGTGCGCTCCACGGTACAGACGGGCTCCACCACCAACGCAGGCCTGCAGTGCAACGGTACCGTGCTGAGCGTACTCAGCGCCACCGACTCGTTCAAGCTCACTGTACTGCCCGCCACGGGAGGTCTGGTAGGGCCAACCGGCGATGTCATCCCTTACACGCTGTATGCCGATTCATCCACCAACTTTCCGATTACCCGCAATGTGGCATTCGAGTTCGGCCGTACCGGTATTCTCGACTTGCTCGGGCTGCTCGGCGGCACGCCGAAGACCGTGCCGTTGTACATCCGCACGCAGGTTGGCAGCAACGTCGCGGCAGGCCTGTATCAGGAAACCTTGAGCCTGGGCTGGTCGTGGAACTATTGTGAAGGGATTGCCATCGGGGGGCTTTGCATCGGGCGGGACACTGGCTCGGGTACGCAAAGCCTCACGGTGAGCCTGACGGTGACCAACGACTGCCAGATCACCACACCGAACATAAGCTTTGGCAGCGCGCCGGTGGTGGCGGGGTTCGCTACGGTGAGCCAGAGCCTGAGCGTATCTTGCACCAAGGGTAGCAACTACACCGTGGGGCTGGATGATGGGTTGAACGTGGCCAGCGGGCGACGACGGATGAAATCCACGGCCAACAACTACCTGGCGTACGACATTTTCAAAAGTGCCGGGGCCGTGCGCTGGGGGGCTTCGGGAGCGGCACGGCGTGCCAGCAGTGATGCGGATGTGAACCCGGGAGCAGGAACTGGCACGGGGAGCCAGGTGTTCAACTACAACGCCAGGGTCTACACCGACCAGGCCACGCCGCCGGCGGCGAGCTATACCGACAGCGTTGTTCTGGATGTGCAGTTCTGACGCAAGTCCCGGCTGCCACGATCCGCGTACCGTGTGGGAACTGCCTTGTCCTGCAGGCCAGATCACCGTGTCCCCTGCACAGAGCCTCGTGACCTGAACAGCAGAGCAAGGCAACGGTGCCCAACTGCGCTGCGCAAGGCGCGTTCAGCGCAAGTCGCCAACCATCTTCGCCAGGGTCTCCAGCACCGCTCCGGCCAGTGCCTTCGAACGTGCCCCAGACCAGCCGGTAACGGTATCAGGCGCGTCATCATGGTCCTTGAACGGCATTTCAAGGGTGAGCGACAGGCAGTCATACGCCATGCCGACGGCATTGCAAGCCAGCGTCGTGTTCGCCTGCCCGGGTTCGTCGCGGGTATAGCCGTGCACCGTCTGGAAGTCGCGCGTCACGCTGCACAGCGTTCTGCGGAACTGCTCTTCTAGGTTTGCCAGCCGTGGTGTGTAGCCCGGGTTGCCCTCGCAGGCGGCGGTGAACACATGCGGGATTTCTTCGTCGCCATGCACGTCGATGAACGCATCCACCCCGTACTGTTTCATCTGTGCCTGGGCGAAGAACACTTCCGGGCTGAGTTCGACGCTGGCGTCCTGCCAGGCGCGGTTCAGGTCCTTGCCCTTGAAATTGGTGCGCAGGTGGCCGAGGAAGGCGCCGTCGGGGTTCATGTTGGGGATGAGGTACAGGTCGGCCTTGGCCAGCAGTTGCCGGACCACCGCATCGTTGGCCTGCAGGCGGTCGATTACCCCTTCCATGAACCATTCCGCCATGTGCTCGCCCGGGTGCTGCTGGGCGATCAGCCACAGCTTGCGCTTGCCATCGGCACCGTCACCGGCCCGCAGCAGGGGAATGTCCCGGCCCTGCACGCTGCGGCCGCTGGCCAGCAATGCGACGCCGGGCAACTGCCGGGCGCGTTCGATCAGCTGGTTGTGGCGGGCGCGGGGGTAGGGCTCGAAGTAGGCGAACCAGATTTGCGGCTGTTCGGCCTTCACTTCGAACGACAGCGCCGTGCCGTCGAACTGGCTGGGCACGCGGAACCAGTTTTGCTGGTCGTAGCTGGCTACGGCGTTGTAGCCACTCCAGGCGTTCTTGTAAGAAGAGCCTGAGGCGTTGTCCAGGCTGAAGCGATGGACCTGCCCCGGCGTCAGTCCGCTGACCTTGAAGTGGAACCACTGGTAGTGGCCGCTGTGGGTATCCGGGCGGATTGCCAGACGCACCTGGGCGGGGTTGCTGGCATCCAGGACCTGGATGTTGCCGGAGTCGAAATCGCAGTCTATCTGTAGGGGGGACAGCGTCACGGTCATGTGCCGGGCTCCTTTGCGGGCATTGTTTCAGGGGTACTGTACACGCCTTGTCCGGGATGCTGCGCAACTAGTGGTTTGCGTTTTTTGTCTGGGCGATGCGGCAGGGCGGCGCCGTTGCGTTCAGTTGAGCCGTGACGCACGCGGCGAGAGGGCCGCTGGAAAGCGCATTACCAGTGGCCCAGGAGGTGGACTCAGCGACGTCACAACCCAAGCTCACTGAGCCCTGGATGATCATCCGGGCGTCGCCCCAACGGCCAGTGGAACTTGCGCTCGGCTTCGCTGATGGGGTGTTCGTTGATGCTGGAATGGCGGTTGTGCATCAGCCCGTCTTCGACAAACTCCCAGTTCTCGTTGCCATAGGCACGGAACCACTGGCCGCTGTCGTCGCGGTACTCGTAGGCGTAGCGCACGGCAATGCGATTACCGGTGAATGCCCATAGCTCCTTGATCAGGCGGTATTCCAGTTCGTGGTTCCATTTACGGGTCAGAAACGCCTCGACCTCGGCACGGCCACGGGGGAACTCGGCACGGTTACGCCAGACCGTGTCAGGGGTGTAGGCGAGCGCGACCTTGGCCGGATCGCGGCTGTTCCAGCCATCTTCGGCCAAGCGTACTTTTTCGATGGCGCTTTCGCGGGTGAAAGGCGGCAGAGGTGGGCGGGGCATTGGGCTACTCCTAAGGGGTGAAGGGTAGGTAGGAGGGTAGTAGCTGAATGCCTGGGCGAGAATGCCCGGGCCGGGGACTTCACAATTTCGCCAGGTGCAACGGTGGCGCAGCGTACGTTCAACGGGCCCGTGCCTGCCGGCAGCAGGGGTGGGCAATGTGGGGGCGGTTCTCACACCAACCCCCGGCTGCTGGTGACTGCGCGAGTGTCAATCCCACGCGGGGGCGAGGCCATCCGGGCTGACTTCGCGACCATTGCGTTCAAGCGTGGCGATGCGAGCCATGTCGTCAGGGTCCAGCTTCAAGCCAATAGCAAGCAGGTTGCTGGCCAGGTTTTCGCGCTTGGTCGACGACGGAATTGCCGCATAGCCCAGTTGCAGGGCCCAGGCCAGGGCAACCTGGGCGACGGTCGCCTTGTGCTTGTCGGCTATTTCACCCAGTACCGGGTCGTTCAGTACTTTGCCGTAGGCCAGGGTCATGTATGAGGTAACGGTAATGCCTTGTTCCTTCAGGAAGCCAGCCAGCTTGCTGTTCTGCAGGTACGGGCTGAGCTCGATCTGATTGGTGGCAATTTCGCCCTTGCCAACCACTTCGATGGCCTGGCGAGTCAGTGCGATGTTGAAATTGGACACGCCAATCTGGCGGGTCAGGCCCAGCGTCTTCGCTTCGGCCAGTGCGGTCATGTATTCCGGCAACCCTACGCCATTGCCTGGGGCTGGCCAATGGATCAGCAGCAGGTCGACGTAGTCGGTGCGCAGTTTCTTCAGGCTTTCGCGCAGGCTCGGGATCAGCTTGTCCGCCGCGTAGTTGTCGACCCAGATCTTGGTGGTGATGAAAAGCTCGCTGCGCGGTACGCCGCTTTCAGCGATGGCTTGGCCGACTTCGGCTTCATTCTTGTAGATCTGTGCGGTGTCGATGGCCCGATAGCCCAGCTCAAGGGCCGATTTGACCGAGTCGATGACGGTTTGGCCAGTGAGTCGGAAGGTACCGAGGCCGAAGGAAGGAACGCTCATGGGCTTACTCCTGGGAAGTGGGGTTGAATCCTTTAGCAGCCAGTGTGCAGGTTCGCAGGACAACGAATAAGCGGCTGCTGCGTCAAAGTCCTTTGACCTGCGGGCAAGAATCGCGTTTCACCCAGGCCTTCATTACATAAGTATGGCCAGAACAGGGTGAGACCTTGGTCAGCTAACGCTTTTATCAAGCGGACACACTGCCCATGACTCCTTCTGTAATACCTGCCGACTCCATCGATGCGCTGATTGCCAGTCATCTGCCGGGTTGGGTAACGCGCGCTCGCGTCGAACACCTGACACTGTTGCGCGCAGCTTCGTTGCGTCAGCAGCGGGCGCAGGAGCAACTCCACGCCAGGTTGCAAGCTCTAAAGCCTCTGGACGAGTTCGCCGAAGCGCTGCTCAAAAGCGCGCTCGCGGCGCGCTCCATCACACAGGTAGACCTACGCCTGGCCCGGGTCAGGCTGGTGACCCTGCGACGAAATCCGCCGATATCGCCGGCTTTGCCATCCTCCTCGACCCGGGTAGAAAGTACTCAGTCGCTGCTTTCGGCGGCACTGCACAATTTCCACGAAAATGAAACGCGACCGGGCTGGTTCGCCACAGGGTCACAGCTGGTCAATGCGACTGGAAAGAGGCTGCCATTGAGCGTTGAGGTATTCGCCCAGCTCTGTCGCAGCCTCGATATCGGTCGACATTATCAACGCCATCTGCAATCGCAGCTGGAAACCGAAAGCATGGCCGGGGGGCAGGTCGAGGCCATCATGGAGGAGGCATTGAGCGCCAGGCTGGAGCTTGACGCGGTTGTCGCCAGGGTAAAGGGCGACATTGACGAGTTGACGTATCAGCGTATCCGCCACGTTGTCGAAGCAGCGTCAGGGCCTGCCGAGGACACCGTTGTGAGGTGCCACACCCTGAGGCTGCTGGGCAAGAAGATCATTGGCGCACTGGCGATCGAAGTGCGTCAGGACGCCCGTCTGGTTGGCGTTATCGCATGGTTGCCTGAGGACCGGTACGCCGCGGTGAGCTGGCATGCCAACTGGGAACTGTTGTACCTGACGCTGGGTGTGCGCATGCGTGACGAAGCGTATCGCCAGTGCTTTCAGCGCTTTGTCGCAGAGCGGGACCGCGTTGCTTTCTACACGGCCCTGAACGCGCTGCTGAAGCAGGGCAATACTGTTTTACCGCTCGAGCTGGATGGCCGCTGCTTTGCGGTCGAAGGCAACGTGTTCACCGCGCTACGCAAAGCGCTGCTCGACAAGATGCTGGATGATGCACGGGTATTGGCGGTATCAACGGAGGATGAGGATATCGCCGACCGCCAGGCACGTCTGCAAGGTTATCTTGACTTGGGGCTCAGCGTGGCAGGCCTGGCAGCGCTGTTTGTGCCCGGGTTGGGCCAGGCCATGCTCGGGCTTACGGTCGCGCAGTTGGCGGGCGAAGTGTACGAAGGGTACCAGGACTGGCAGTTGGGTGATCGCAATGCTGCCTTGGGCCACCTGTTCAACGTGGCGGAAACGGTGGCGACAGGGGCGTTGACGGCTGCAGGGGCGGCGGCACTCGGCAAGCTCGCCCAGCGCGTGGCACGCGTGGATGCGCTGGTGCCGGTACGCCTGGCGGATGGCCAGTTACGTCTGTGTGATCCGGATTTGCCAGGCTACCAGCTAGCGGGCATCGACCTGACGGCAGGGCAGGCCATCAATGAAAATGGCCGCTCGCTGAGGCGCCTGCACGATGCGGTGTATGAGGTAAGTGAAGGCGACGATGGAGCATGGCGGATTCATCACCCGTCCAGGCCGGGGGCCTATGTACCTGCACTCGAGCACAATGGTGCCGGGGGATGGGTGCATGAGTTCGAGCAACCCCAGCGCTGGCAGGACGCCGCCTACATGGTTCGCCGGCTTGCCAGCCGCACGGCGGCTGTTTCCGACGAGGCGGCAGCCTTTGCCTTGCAGGTTACCGGTTACGACGCTGACCAGCTGCGCCGGTTGGTTCTGGAGAGCGCCGCACCCCCGGCGCGTTTGCTCGATGCCATCGAGCGCTGGCACCTGCACGATGAGTTTCCGACTCTGCGGGGTGAGGCATTCGAGGAGGTGTTCAACGAGCGGCAGGTCTACCCGAACGCTGCGGACCAGGTGCTGATGCGCGACTTCCCTGGCCTTTCCCATCGCTGCGCTCGAGAAATTGTCGAGCACGCCAACAGTGTCGAGCTCGAGCGCCTGAATGATGCGGGACGGGTGCCGCTTACCCTGGCGGAGCGAGCACGTTGGGCCGTACGTGACAGCCGGATTGATCGCGCCTTGGCAGGGTTGCGTCAGCCTGCTGCGGTAAATGCTGACACCGAAAAGCTCGTGCAGGGCGGGGTGGGCGATGCCCTTGCCGAGCGGGAGGCGGCGGCCCGAATGATTGGTCTGGCCCCGGTGGGGCAAGGCGTTCGCCCCCCTTTGCGGTTGTTCGATGGGCGCTTGGGCTACCCGCTCAGTGGCCACCTGTCGGGGACCCGCCAGGCGCTGCGGCGCACCTTGAATCATGTGTTCCCGCTGATGACCGGTGAAGAGTTGCAGGCATACCTGCAAGACCTGGCTCGGCGGGGTGTAGAGCCGTGGAACCATGTCAGTCAACTGTTACAAGCCAAGGCCAGCCTCAAGCAGGCATTGCACGCCTGGCGGAGTGAGCCAGGGCTGAACCTGGTTCGCCGCTGGCGCCGGATCAAGGTTGCCAGGCGCATCATGATGAGCTGGCAGCGCGCGACGCCGGGTGATGTCGCGGGTGATTACCACCTGACCATCGTGGGTGAGCGGGTGGGCAATCTGCCGGCCTTGCCTGAGAATGTGTCTTTCGACCACATCACACACCTCACATTGCGCGATATGCGGGCGACGAGCGTCGAGGCGGGCTTCCTGGTTCGCTTCAGCAAGGTGCGTAACCTGGATTTGCGGGGCAACCAGCTGACCCGGCTTCCGGCTGGCATCGAGCAACTGGGCGAATTGCGAAACCTGCGCCTTGCTGACAACCAGATCGTACTGACCCGCGACGACAACCTGCGCTTCAGCCAACTCGAGGGGCTACGCCGCCTCGAGTTGAACGGTAACCCGGTCGGCTTGCTGCCGCCATTGGCATCGTTCCCGATGATGCGCCGGTTGTCCTTGCGCAACACCGGGCTGGGCGAATTACCTGTTGACCTGGCCAGGCACGGCAACCTGGAATTGCTGGACATGCGTGACAATCAGATCCACACGCTGCCAGAGGCATTGTCTGCGCTGCCGCTTCGCTTGTTGCAGGGCTTGGAGCTGCACGACAACCCACTCTCGGATCAGACCGTGCAGCGCCTGCAATTGGCCAGAGCGTCCGCCGGGTCACCTGCACGTCGGCTTGCGCCTCACCCATCGTCGGGCCCGAGCGCTGCCTCACCTTGGCTGTCGGGGTTTTCCCCGGCGCAGCGCGAGGCGCGATTGGCGCTCTGGGCCCGCTTGTACCGGGAGGACGGCGCGAGTGATCTGTTCCGGTTCATTTCAGACTTGCAGGGCCTGCGTGAATACCGCGAGCAGCCCCGCGACCTTCAGTTGCGGGTGTGGCACATCCTTGATGCCTGCGAGCAGCACGCTGAAGTGCGTGCGAGCCTGTTCGAGCAAGTTAGCCGGCCGCGCAGTTGCAGTGACGAGTTACTGCTTACGCTCAGCGAACTGGAGATTGGCGCGATGGTCGCCAGGGCTGGAACAGCTGGCAATGGGTTGCACAAAGAGCGGGCACTGGTGAAGCTGGGGCGTTCTTTAGCCCGCCTGGACAAAGTCAACGCAATTGCGGCACGGCATATTGCTGAGCAGCATTCTGTCGATCCCGTCGAGGTGTATTTGACCTATCGCGTAAAGCTTGCGGATAGCCTCGACCTCCCTGCGCAGCCTGACAAGTTGATGTACCAGAGTGTCAGCGGGGTGGGCCCTGATGAGCTGGACGCTGCACGCAACGAGGTTCTGCGGGAGGAAACACCACACGCCTTGGCGCAGGCTCTGGCAGATCGAACCTTCTGGCAGGCCTACCTGCACGAACACCAGGCGGCGCGCTTCAGCCAGATGGAGGTGCCGTTCCAGCAGCGCTTGGATACGTTGTTCACGCAATGGAAAACGCTGAGTGACGGCGACTATCTCGCGCAAATCGAGCAAATCTGCGCTGAGCGTGAAGCTGTGCAACACCAGCTTCTGCTGGCGTTGAGCCGCGATGCCATTCAGCGCCACGGCCTGTAAACGAAACAGCCCGCCGAGGGGCGGGCTGTTCGCTGGAGCGGGACGATCAGCGGCGGCGGAACAGTGGCAGCGGTTCGTCAGTCGCGGCCTGGTAGGTCACCGAGAAGTCCTTCAGGCTTTGCAGCGCGTCTTCCGGGTCTTTATCGGCACGGATGGCGAATGCATCGAAACCGCAACGGGCCATGAAGAACAGCTGGTCGCGCAGTACGTCGCCAATGGCGCGCAGCTCGCCCTTGAAGCCATAGCGGTCACGCAGCAGGCGCGCATTGGAATAGCTGCGCCCGTCGGTGAAGGCCGGGAAGTTCAGGGCGATGACCTGGAAGTGCTGCACGTCTTCGCCGATTTCTTCCGCTTCCTGGTCACTGTCCAGCCATACGCCCAGGCCGCCATCACGGGCCTTGAGCACATGGGCATGGTCGCGCCACATCTGCAGCGGGACGATGTAGTCGTCACAGTTGGTCAGCTCGTCGAACGAAAAGTCCTTGGGCAGCAGGTGCCAGGTTTCGTCGACGATCTGGTTGTTCTTAATGATTCGCTGCATAGACGCGTTCCTTGAAGGGGTCGATACCGATACGCTGGTAGGTGTCGATGAAACGCTCTTCCTCGGTACGTTGCTCGACGTACACGGCGATCAGCTTCTCGATCACGTCGGCCATTGCATCCTGGGCGAACGACGGGCCGAGGATCTTGCCCAGGCTTGCGCCGCGCGCGGCGTTGCCGCCCAGCGACACCTGGTAGAATTCCTCACCCTTCTTGTCCACGCCAAGAATGCCGATGTGGCCCACGTGGTGGTGGCCGCAGGCGTTCATGCAGCCGGAAATGTTCAGGTCGATTTCGCCGATGTCGAACAGGTAGTCCAGGTCGTCGAAGCGGCGCTGGATGGATTCGGCGATCGGGATCGACTTGGCGTTGGCCAGCGAGCAATAGTCACCGCCCGGGCAGCAGATGATGTCGGTCAGCAGGCCGATGTTCGGCGTGGCGAAGCCACCTTCGCGCAGTTCCATCCACAGTGCGTGCAGCTGGCGCTGCTCGACGTCGGCGAGGATGATGTTCTGCTCGTGCGAAGTCCGCAGGAAGCCGAAGCTGTAGCGCTCGGCCAGGTCGGCAACGGCGTCCAGCTGCTTGTCGGTGAGGTCGCCCGGGGCAACCCCGGTGGGCTTGAGCGACAGGGTCACGGCCACGTAGCCCGGGCGTTTGTGGGCGCGGGTGTTGCGCGAACGCCAGCGGGCGAAGCCTGGGAACTCAGCGTCCTGGGCGGCGTAGTCGAAGTTGTCGAGGGCCAGGTATTCCGGGTCGACGAAGTGGCGCGATACCCGCTGCACTTCGGCTTCGGTCAGGGTGGTGTTACCGCCACGCAGGTGGACCATTTCGGCCTCGACCTTTTCGGCGAACACTTCCGGGGTCAGCGCCTTGACGAGGATCTTGATCCGCGCCTTGTACTTGTTGTCACGGCGACCGTAACGGTTGTACACGCGCAGGATGGCGTCGAGGTAGCTGATCAGGTCCTGCCACGGCAGGAACTCGTTGATGAACGAACCGACCACTGGGGTACGGCCCAGGCCGCCGCCGACCAGCACGCGGAAGCCCAGCTCGCCAGCCGCATTGCGCACCGGCTCCAGGCCGATGTCGTGCACCTCGATGGCAGCGCGGTCTTCCTGCGAGCCGTTGATGGCGATTTTGAACTTGCGCGGCAGGTAGGCGAATTCCGGGTGGAAGGTGGTCCACTGGCGGACGATTTCGCACCACGGGCGCGGGTCGATGATTTCGTCTGCGGCAACACCGGCGAACTGGTCGGTGGTGGTGTTGCGCAGGCAGTTGCCGCTGGTCTGGATCGCGTGCATCTGCACGTTGGCCAGCTCGGCGAGGATATCCGGGATGTCTTCCAGCGCCGGCCAGTTGTACTGCACGTTCTGGCGGGTGGAGATGTGGGCGTAGCCCTTGTCGTAGTCGCGAGCGATCTTGGCCAGGGTGCGGACCTGGTTGGCGTTCAGCTGGCCGTACGGCACGGCGACACGCAGCATCGGCGCGAAACGTTGGATGTATAGGCCGTTCTGCAGGCGCAGAGGGCGGAATTCTTCTTCGCTCAGCTCACCGGCCAGGTAGCGGCGGGTCTGATCCCGGAACTGCTTGACGCGGTCCTCGATGATCCGCTGATCGTACTCGTCGTATACGTACATAAAAGTCCTGTCTCAGGCATGCAGCTATTCGCGCGCACGGCCGCGCACTCCGGTACGGAGCCGGGGAACGATAGCAGGTTGCGGTTATGCGCTAAAGTGATGTTTTTGCATATGAAAAGAACCAAATGGACTATGTGAGACTGACTGCCATTTATGCGCGGCCCGGAGCCTGGTGGGTATAATCCGGTGTTTGCATTGCAGGAATGTCAGCCCATGCTCAAGGTGTTGTGCCAAAGCCTGTCGCTTGCCTTGCCACTGGCGGCAAGCGCGCAAGCGGCTTCGGTGGTGTTCCTCAACCCAGGGCTGTCCACCGAGAACTTCTGGACCAGCTACAGCCGCTTCATGCAGGCCGCCGCCGACGACCTGGGCATGACCTTGCGGGTGGAATACAGCGAGCGGCGGGCCGACCTGGCGCTGACCCAGGCCAGGGCAATCCTCGCCGGGCCGCAGCGGCCGGACTACCTAGTGCTGGTCAATGAGCAATACGTGGCGCCCGAGATCCTGCGCCTGTCACGTGGCACAGGGGTGAAGCTGCTGCTGGTCAACAATGGCCTGACTGCCAGCCAGGTTCGCAGTATCCAGGCCCAGCCCGACAAGTATGCCGAACCCTTGGGCACGCTGATGAGCAACGACGAGCAGGCCGGCTTCCAGATGCTGCACCAGATGGTAGCGCAGTTGCCTCGCGACAGCCTGCCGGTAGACCTGGTGGCATTTGCCGGGGTCAAGACCACCCCGGCCTCGCAGTTGCGCGAGCAAGGCATGCGCCGTGCCTTGGCCGACTTCCCACAGGTGCGCCTGCGTCAGGTGGTGGATGGCGGTTGGAGCCGCCAGCGTGCCTACGAGCAGGCGCAGCAGTTGCTGGAGCGCTACCCGGCCACCCGCCTGGTGTGGTCGGCCAATGACGAGATGGCCTTCGGGGCCATGCGGGCGTTCGAGGAGGCCGGGCGGGTACCGGGGCGCGACGTGCTGTTCAGTGCTGTCAACAATTCACCCGAAGCCTTGCGGGCGCGTATCGATGGGCGCCTCAGTGTGTTGATGGGGGGGCACTTCAGCCTTGGTGGCTGGGCCATGGTGATGCTGCACGATGACGCCCAAGGGCTGCCCATTAACCGCGACGGCCTGCGCGAGCACAACGCGCCGGTTTTGCAGGTGATTGACCGGGCCAAGGCCAGGCGCTGGCTGAAACTGTTGCAACGGGACGACTACGGCGTCGATTTCCAGCGTTACAGCGCCGAAGGGCGGCCACCGGGCTACCAGTACCCGTTTCTGACGTCACCGGTCGAATATTGAAAGACCTTGCTTGAGGGAAGGGCATTGCTCGTCTTAACTGCTGGTTGTGAAGTGCATTCCCATAACCACTACAAGAGGCAATGCAATGGGAAACCCAACCAAGGTCCGCAAAGCTGACAGCAGTGTAGATGCCTGGGCGATCCTCTGCCTGATCGCGCTGGTTGTAGTGACTGCCGTGTATTGGGTCAGCCACCAGTGACTTGAAACTCAAGACCGTGATGCAGCCAGAGCGCCTGCGGGAAGAAATCCCGCAGGCGCTTTTGTTTTGTCGGCGATGAGGCCATGACGGGCTAGCGGGTGAGGTGCAGGGCCAACTGCACCAGGCCGATCAGCACGGCAATGAACACCAGGGTAAACAGCGTTCCCAGCGCAATGAAATGGCTGGCCTTGCCGTGGGTGAAGTCACGGGCGCGGTTTTTGCCGCTTTGCACGCCGAAGGCGGCGGCGAGGATGCTGTGCAGCATCTGCCAGAAGGTCGGGGGTTTGCCCTGGCTGGAATCGTCCATGGTGGCTCCTGAAGAATCAGAGGCAGTCAGGGACAGTGTAGGTGGCTATCGGGGCTGCAGTGCAGCCCCAACGGTCTTAGCTGTCGTACCCCAGGTTGGGCGCCAGCCAGCGCTCGCTCACACTCACATCCTGGCCTTTGCGCGCGCTGTACTTCTCGACCTGGTCCTTGTCGACCTTGCCCACGGCAAAGTACTGCGCCTGCGGGTGGGCAAAATACCAGCCGCTGACCGCCGCCGCCGGGAACATGGCGAAGTGCTCGGTAAGGAACACGCCGCTCGGCCCGGTCTCGCCAATGGCAGTGCCATCGAGCAGGCGGAACAGGGTCTCCTTCTCGGTGTGGTCGGGGCAGGCTGGGTAGCCCGGGGCCGGGCGTATGCCGCTGTACTGCTCCTTGATCAGCGCTTCGTTGTCCAGGTGCTCGTCGCGGGCATAGCCCCAGTGCTCCTTGCGCACTTGCTCGTGCAGCCATTCGGCACAGGCTTCGGCCAGGCGGTCGGCCAGGGCCTTGACCATGATCGAGCTGTAGTCATCGCCCTTGTCCTGGTACGCCTTGGCCACTTCCTCGGCGCCGATGCCGGCGGTGGTGATGAAGCCACCCACGTAGTCGGTCACGCCGCTGGCTTTGGGCGCAACGAAGTCGGCCAGCGACCAGTTGGGCTTGCCGTCCGGCTTGATGGTCTGCTGGCGCAGGTGATGCAGAGTGGCCAGTGGCTGGCCGTCTTCACCGTAGACTTCGATGTCGTCATCGGCCACCTGGTTGGCTGGCCAGAAGCCAAACACCGCCCGGGCGCTGATCAGCTTCTCGTCGATCAGCTTGTCGAGCATCTCGCGGGCATCCTTGTACAGCGCCGTGGCAGCCTCGCCGACCACTTCGTCGGTGAGGATGCGCGGGAACTTGCCTGCCAGGTCCCATGAGATGAAGAACGGGGTCCAGTCGATGTATTCGGCCAGGGTGCGCAAGTCAATGTCTTCCAGCACCTTGACGCCGGTGAAGGAGGGCACGGCTGGCTGGTAGTTCTCCCAGTCGTACTGCGGCTTGGCAGCGATGGCCTGGGCGTAGCTCAGGCGCTCGGTGCGGGCGCTGCGGTTGGCGGTGCGCTCACGCACTTCCACGTATTCCTGGCGAATCTTCTCGACAAAGCCTGGTTTCAGCTCTTTCGACAGCAACTGAGTGGCCACGCCCACGGCGCGCGAGGCATCGGTCACGTAGACCACGGCGTCGTTGCTGTACTTGGGTTCGATCTTGACTGCGGTGTGGGCCTTGGAGGTGGTGGCACCGCCGATCATCAGCGGCAGCTCGAAGCCCTGGCGCTGCATTTCGCGGGCGACGTGGACCATCTCGTCCAGCGACGGGGTGATCAGGCCGGACAAGCCGATGATGTCGCACTTTTGCTCGCGGGCGGTCTGCAGGATCTTCTCGGCAGGCACCATCACCCCAAGGTCGACGATGTCGTAACCATTGCAGCCCAGCACCACGCCAACGATGTTCTTGCCGATGTCGTGCACGTCGCCCTTGACGGTAGCCATGAGGATTTTGCCTTTGGCTTCCGGCTTGTCGCCTTTCTCGGCTTCGATGAACGGGATCAGGTGGGCAACGGCCTGCTTCATTACGCGGGCCGACTTGACGACCTGCGGCAGGAACATCTTGCCGGCGCCGAACAGGTCGCCAACCACGTTCATGCCGTTCATCAGCGGGCCTTCGATCACTTCGATCGGGCGTGCGCACTGCTGGCGGCATTCTTCGGTGTCTTCGACGATGAAGGCGGTGATGCCTTTTACCAGTGCATGCTCCAGGCGTTTTTCCACCGGCAGCGAGCGCCATTCTTCGTTTTCAACTTCTTTGGTGGCGCCGCCGCCGCGGTAATCGTCAGCGATCGCCAGCAGGGCGTCAGTGCCATGCGGGGTGCGGTTGAGCACTACGTCCTCGACCTTCTCGCGCAGTGCCGCCGGGATTTCGTCGTAGATCTCCAGCTGGCCGGCGTTGACGATACCCATGGTCAGGCCGTTCTGGATGGCATGGTAGAGGAACACCGAGTGGATCGCTTCGCGCACCGGGTTGTTACCACGGAACGAGAACGACACGTTGGACACACCGCCCGAGCTCAGCGCATGGGGCAGGTGGTCACGGATGTAGGCACAGGCCTCGATGAAATCGACAGCGTAGTTGTTGTGTTCCTCGATGCCGGTGGCCACGGCGAAAATGTTCGGGTCGAAGATGATGTCTTCCGGGGGGAAGCCCACTTCGTTGACCAAGATGTCGTAGCTGCGCTGGCAGATCTCCTTCTTGCGCGCGGCGGTATCGGCCTGGCCGACCTCGTCGAAGGCCATCACCACCACGGCAGCACCGTAGCGTTTGCACAGGCGGGCGTGGTGCTTGAACTGCTCGACGCCTTCCTTCATGGAGATGGAGTTGACGATACCCTTGCCCTGGATGCACTTCAGGCCGGCTTCGATCACTTCCCACTTGGACGAGTCGATCATGATCGGCACCCGCGAGATGTCGGGCTCGCCGGCGATCAGGTTGAGGAAGCGAACCATGGCGGCCTGGGAATCGAGCATCCCTTCGTCCATGTTGATGTCGATCACCTGGGCGCCGGCCTCGACCTGCTGCAGGGCGACTTCCAGGGCTTCGGTGTAGTTCTCTTCACGGATCAGCCGGGCGAACTTGGCGGAGCCGGTGATGTTGGTACGCTCGCCGACGTTGACGAACAGCGACTGGCGATCGATGGTGAACGGTTCCAGGCCCGACAGGCGGCAGGCCTTGGCGATTTCCGGGATTTCGCGCGGCTTGTACTTGGCCACGGCCTCGGCAATGGCCTGGATGTGGCCTGGGGTGGTGCCGCAGCAACCGCCGATGATGTTGAGGAAACCGCTGGCGGCGAACTCCTCGACCACCACGGCCATCTCGGCCGGGGTTTCGTCATACTCACCGAAGGCGTTCGGCAGGCCGGCGTTGGGGTGGGCGGACACGTGGGTGTCGGCCTTGGTGGCCAGCTCTTCCAGGTACGGGCGCAGGTCCTTGGCGCCGAGGGCGCAGTTAAGGCCCACGGAGATCGGCTTGGCGTGGCGCACCGAGTTCCAGAACGCTTCGGTGGTCTGCCCCGACAGGGTACGGCCGGAAGCGTCGGTGATGGTGCCGGAGATCATGATCGGCAGTTCGACCTTGTCGTCCTCGAACACTTGTTGCACAGCGAAAATCGCGGCCTTGGCGTTGAGGGTGTCGAAGATGGTCTCGATCAGGATCAGGTCGGCGCCGCCCTCGATCAGGCCGCGGGTAGCCTCGACGTAGTTTTCCACCAGTTCGTCGAAAGTGACGTTGCGGTAGCCAGGGTCGTTGACGTCAGGGGAAATCGAGCAGGTGCGGCTGGTCGGGCCGAGCACGCCGGCAACGAAGCGCGGCTTGTCCGGGGTTTCCAGGGTCTTGGCGTCAGCCACCTGGCGGGCAATGCGCGCACCTTCGACGTTGAGCTCGTAGACCAGCGACTCCATGCCGTAGTCGGCCTGGGAAATCTGCGTGGCGTTGAAGGTGTTGGTTTCGAGAATATCGGCACCCGCATCCAGGTAGGCCTTCTCGATGGCAGCGATCACGTCCGGGCGGCTGAGCAGCAACAGGTCGTTGTTACCCTTCACATCGCTTGGCCAATCGGCGAAACGCGTGCCACGATAGTCGTGTTCCTCCAGACGGTAGCTTTGGATCATAGTACCCATGCCGCCGTCGAGTATCAGGATGCGCTCTTTGAGTGCGTTCTGGAGTGCTTGGAGACGAGCGCTGCGGTCGGACATAGGAACTACCTGGTCGGGCAAATATCAGAAGGTGCGGAATCATAACAAAGCTGCGCGGTTTTTAGGTGTATCGCCCATTTGCATGAAATTTGCTCATGTTGGGCGGCGCCTGCGAGGCTCGGCACCCAGGGACGACCAGGCAACAACTCGTGATGGCTTTCAAGAACCAGGACTTTCCGCACATGGTGCATCGTATCCTTGCCGGCGCTTTCGCCCTGCTTATCAGCGGCGCGGTGTTCGGGCAAGCCCCCCAGTCGAGCCCGGCTATTTCCTACACCCGGGACATTCAACCGATCTTTACCGAGAAGTGCGTGGCCTGCCACGCCTGCAACGACGCCGCCTGCCAGCTCAAGCTGGAAAGCCCCGAAGGCGCGGTGCGCGGGGCCAGCAAGGTCCCGGTGTACCAGGGCGAGCGCAGCCAGGCGGTGCCTACCACACGGCTGTTCTACGATGCCCACAGCGAGGGTGAGTGGCGCAAGAAGGGCTTCTACTCGGTGCTCGACAACCAGGGCAGCCAGGCCGCGCTGATGGCGCGCATGCTCGAGCTGGGGCACAAGACCCCACTCACGCCCAACGCCAAGTTGCCCGAGGAAATCGTCCTGGGCCTGAACCGCAACAACATGTGCCCATTGCCGCATGAGTTCGACGCGTACGCCGGCGCACACCCCAAGGAGGGCATGCCGCTGGCGGTAACCGGGTTGACCGACAAGGAATACGACACGATGCGCCGCTGGCTGGCCGCAGGTGCGCCGGTGGAGTACCAGCCAATCCAGCCTAGCGCGAACGAAGCCAGGCAGATCGCCGACTGGGAAGAACTGCTCAACCGCCCGGGTTCAACCGAGGCGCTGGTTGGCCGCTGGCTGTACGAACACCTGTTCCTGGCGCACATCTACTTTGTTGGGGGTGAGCAAGGCCACTTCTTCCAGTGGGTGCGGTCACGCACCCCAAGCGGCAAGCCGGTCGACATCATCGCTACGCGGCGGCCCAATGACCCGCCGGGCACCGACTTCTATTACCGGTTGATCCCGGTGCAGGGCGTGATCGTGCACAAGACGCACATCACCTACCCGATGGGGCCGCAAAAGCTCAAGCGTGTGAAGCAGCTGTTCTACGCGGGCGACTGGCATGCCAGTGCGCTGCCTGGTTATGGCCCTCGCCACCGCGCCAACCCGTTCGAAACCTTCGAAGCGATCCCGGCGGTCGCGCGCTACCAGTTCATGCTGGATAACGCCGAGTATTTCGTGCGCACGTTCATCCGTGGCCCGGTTTGCCGTGGGCAGATCGCTACCGACGTGATCCGGGACAATTTCTGGGCGCTGTTCCAGGAGCCGGCCCACGACCGCTACATCACCGATGCCCAGTACCGTGGTGAGGCCACGCCGTTGCTGGCCATGCCTGGCCAGATCGATGACGTGGGCAGCGTGCTGAGCCTGTGGCACGCCTACCGCGACAAGCGTAACGAGTACGAGAAACTGCGCCGAGAAGCCTATGCCGAAATGCCGGCACCGGGATGGTCAACGTTGTGGGCCGGCAACGACAATGCACTGCTCAGCATCTTCCGCCACTTCGACAGCGCATCGGTCACCAAGGGTCTGATCGGTGACGTGCCACTGACCGTGTGGTTGTTCGACTACCCGCTGTTCGAACGCACCTACTACCAGCTGGCGGTCAACTTCGATGTGTACGGCAATGTTTCGCACCAGTTGCAGACGCGGCTGTACTTCGACCTGATCCGCAACGGTGCCGAGGTCAACTTCTTGCGCCTGATGCCGGCCGACCAGCGCAAGGCGATCCTGGGTGACTGGTACCAGAACAGCGGCAAGGTGAAGATGTGGATGGATTATGAAGACATCGACACCGACACCCCGAGCGGCATCAAGCTCGACCCGCGCAACCCCAAGCGCGATTTCGGCCTGAAGCTGCTGCAGCGCACCGGGAGCCTGAACGCCGCGCCGGATCCGATCAACCGCTGCCAGGGCGCGTTCTGCTCACGGCCGCAGTCCAGCGAAGAGTTTCGCAATGCCGAGCAGTCGCTGAGCCGTCTGGTCTCGCGCCCGGCTGCCGGGCTGAAGGTGATCAACCAACTGCCTGAGGCAACCATGCTGCGCATCGAAGGGCAGGGCGGTCAGCGCCAGGTGTACAGCCTGCTGCGCAACCGCGCGCACAGCAATGTGGCGTTCCTGCTGGGGGAAGCCTACCGCTACCAGCCTGGCCTTGACACGCTGACCCTGTACCCGGGCGTGCTCAGCAGCTACCCCAACTTCATCTTCAACATCCCGACCAGCGATGTGGCGGAGTTTGTCGAAGACATGGAGTATGCGAAGGATGATGCGGCGAAGTTCGAGCGCATTGTCATGCGTTGGGGTGTGCGTCGCAGTCACCCTGAGTTCTGGCGCTACTTCCATGACCTGAACAGCTATATCAAGGAGACCGAACCGGTCGAGGCGGGCGTGCTGGACATGAACCGCTACGAAAACCTCTGATCGGGTTGGCTGACCTTTCCGACCTACCTGCGGTCGGAAAAGGTGGGTGGTCCGGGGGCTGGTGTGCAGCCCCCTTCGCGGGTCAGCCGCGCGAACGAGCGCGGTGCGCTCACCGGGCCTCAATGCACAGCCAAGCGCAGGGTATTTCATGCTGTATTCGCTTCAGGCACTGCGGGCGTTCGCCGCCTGGGTGGTGGTCTGCCACCACTTCATGCAGATCTTCTTCGACTTCCACGCCACCGGCCCTATCGGCCAGCTGCTCACCGACCGCGGTGCGGTGGGCGTCGACATCTTCTTCGTCATCAGCGGGCTGGTCATCTACCTGTCGACCCGCGACAAGGCGATCGAGCCGCGTCAGTTCCTGCTCAACCGCGTTCTGCGCATCGTTCCGGCTTACTGGTTCTACACAGCACTGATGAGCATACTGTTGCTGGCCTTCAGCCAATGGATGCCGCATCAGGAATTCACCTGGCACCATCTGTTGCTGTCGCTGGTCTTCGTCCCGGCGGAGAACCCCGGTGGGTATGGCCTTTACCCGACGCTGAACGTGGGCTGGACGCTGAACTTCGAAATGTTCTTCTACCTGCTGTTCGGCCTGGCGTTTCTGGTGCGTCAGCGGCACCACCTGCTGCTGGTCACTGCCGCGCTGCTATTGGTCAGCGAGGTGCTGGGGCGGCTGGGTGTGCTCAGCCGTTTCTACAACAACGACATCATCTATGAGTTCCTGCTCGGCATCGGTTTGGGCGTGCTGTATCGCCGTGGGCTGATCCGTGAGGGCCGCGGGTTGCCGCTGCTGGTGCTGGTGGTGGCAGGCCTGGCCATCTACCACCTGGATGCGTCGCAGCGGCTGCTGCACTGGGGCGTGCCGAGCGCGATGATCGTGCTGGCGTTCATTGCCCTGGAGCCGTGGTTCAAGGGCAACCGGTTGCTCAAGGCGCTGGGTGATTGCTCTTACTCGGTGTACCTGATCCATGTGCTGGTGCTGTATGCCGGCTGGTTCGCCAGCCAGCGCCTGCACCTGAACCCCTACCTGGTGTTCGCGCTGTGCGTGCCGTCCATTGGACTAATGTCGTGGTTCAGCTACCGCTGGCTGGAGCGCGGCCTGTACCGGCGCATGCAAGCCTGGCTGGCGGCGCCGCGGGAGCCGGCGGCGGAATATGCGCTTTCCCGAGTCAAATACTAGGACTTTGTTCAAGGGCCGGGTTGGCGTACACTTGGCGGCAAGTCTGTGAGGAACCTACATGAGCGCTATAACCATTACCGACGCCGCCCATGACTACCTGGCCGATCTGCTTTCCAAGCAGAATACGCCTGGCATCGGCATTCGCATTTTCATCACCCAGCCGGGCACCCAGTACGCAGAGACGTGCATTGCCTACTGCAAGCCGGGCGAAGAGAAGCCTGACGACACCGCCGTGGGTCTGAAGAGCTTCACCGCCTACCTGGACGCGGTCAGCGTGCCGTTCCTGGAGGATGCCCTGGTCGACTATGCCACCGACCGCATGGGTGGCCAGCTGACCATCAAGGCACCGAACGCCAAGGTGCCGATGGTCAACGAAGACAGCCCGATCAACGAGCGCATCAACTACTACCTGCAGACCGAGATCAACCCGGGCCTGGCCAGCCATGGCGGCCAGGTAAGCCTGGTGGACGTGGTCGACGACGGCATTGCCGTGCTGCAGTTCGGTGGTGGCTGCCAGGGTTGCGGCCAGGCCGATGTCACCCTGAAGGAAGGCATCGAGCGCACCCTGCTCGAGCGCATTCCGGAGCTCAAGGGCGTGCGTGACGTGACTGACCACAGCCAGAAAGAAAACGCCTACTACTGAGTTGAAGGCGCCTCCCTAGCAACAAAGTGTTACGGTTTCAACCCCTGCGACAACAGGCCGCAGCCCGTAATCAAAGGGCTGCAGGCCACCACCGCCTTGGTCGGGTAGAACCCCTCTGGGTGTCATGCCAGAATGCCCCGGTTTTCGACCGGCCCATCCCGAGGGCCGGCACCTTCCCTGTAAAGGATGGTTTCATGAATGATCTATATAGCCGGCGGGCAGTAGTCGCCGGCATGGGCGTTCTCGGGCTTGGCCTGCTTGCAGGCTGCAGCCCGGCCCGGGGGCTCGAGTTCAAGTACGGCAAGAACATGAGCAACGAAATCCTAGGGCGCAAGTTCAGCCTCAAGGACCCGCAAGGCAACGTGCGCACCCTGTCGAGCTTCTACGGCAGCATGCCGATGATCTTCTTCGGCTTCACCCAGTGCCCAGCGGTTTGCCCCACCACCCTGGCGCGTGCGGCGCAGATCCGCAAGACCCTGCGGGGCCGTGATCGCGACCTGTTCCAGGTGGTGTTCATCACCCTGGACCCGGAGCGCGACACCCCCGAGGTGTTGGATGCCTACGTCAAGGCCTTCGACCCGACGTTCATCGCGCTGACGGGTACACCGGAAGAAATTGCCGCGGTAGCCAAGGAATTCAAGGTGTTCTACGAGAAAGTCCCGGCCGGGGACACCTATACCATTTCTCATTCGTCCACCAGCTACGTCTACGATACACGTGGCACCCTGCGCCTGAGCCTGGGTCATTCCCTGAACGCCAAGGAATGCGCCGAAGACCTGGTCACCCTGATGGAGATTTGCTGAATGTCGATGCTACCGATCAAGCGCGGTCTGGCTGCCCTGGTCCTGGTGGGCCTGGCGCTCCCTGCCTTTGCCCAGACTACCGTAAGCGACGCCTGGGTACGTGCCAGCGTGCCGCACCAGCAGTCCACCGGTGCGTTCATGACCCTGACCGCCAGCAGCGACAGCAAGCTGGTAAGCGTGGCGTCGCCCGTGGCCAAGACCGTGCAGGTGCATGAAATGACCATGAACGGTGACGTCATGGGCATGCGTGAAGTGAAAGCCGTCCAGCTGCCAGCTGGCAAGGCCGTGACCCTGGACCCGAATGGCCTGCATGTCATGCTGATGGGCTTGGCCAACCAGGTGAAGGAAGGCGAGAAAGTGCCGCTGACCCTGACCATCGAAGATGCCAAGGGCGCCCAGGAAACCCTGGATGTGCAGGCCGAAGTGCGCGCGCTCAATGCCGAAGCGGGTGCCGGGCATGACCACATGCACATGAATCACTGACAGGCTGGAAACGTTGGGGCTGCACAGCAGCCCCCCTCTCGCTCAGCTGCGAAACCTGGGCAGCGGCCTGTCGAGGGTCAGCGAGGTCAAGGTCTTGCGAACCTGTGCCTCATCGGCCTCCAGGGCCTTGAGGCTTGCGCGGATCTTGCCGGCGGCGGGCATGTCGCCCTGCCGGTCGATCCAGTCGGCAATCTCCTTGCAGGCACTGCTCAGGCAGGCCTGACGCTGGTTCATCAGCGACAGGAGGGTGGTGAGCTCTCTTTCGGACATGGCAGGATCCTCCATTTCAGCCATCTCAGTGTAGCAGAGGGATGGTGTAGCCCTGCTTGTGGTTGCCGTCAGGATTCGACGGCACATGCGGGATCCGCTGCAACTGGCGTTGGGATTGTGAGTAGCCGGGTGGCCACGTTTGGGCTGACGCAAGCTTGCCGATAGGCCCCCGGTGAAACCCCGTAAGCCTGCTTGAATTGCCGGCTCAAATGGCTCTGGTCGGCGAAACCCAGGGCGAACGCCACTTCTGAAGCCACCCGCCCGCTCTTCAGCATTTCCCGCGCGCGCGCCAGGCGGCGCTGCTTCAGCCAGGCGTGCGGCGGCAGGCCTGTCGCCTGTCGAAACACCCGGGCGAAGTGGAACGGCGACAGGTTGACTGCTGCCGCCAGCGCTTCCAGTGAGGGTGGGTCTGCCAGTTGGCTTTCCAACAGTTCGCGGGCGCGGGCCACGGCCAGGGGTTCTTGACCAGGGGCCGAAGGCTCGGCGCATTGCCCGTGCCGTTGCACCAGGGCCAGCACCGCCTGGCGCCAGGCAGTCTGCTGCTGCAAGGCACTGGCGCCGGCCTCGGACAGCTGGTGCAGCTGGCTGAAGGCGATAGCCAGGGCCGGGTCGTGGATCACGCTGTCCCTGAAGCTCGGCATGCCGTGGCGGCCAAGCTCCAGTTCGTCCAGCACCCCGGTGACACGCTCGTGCTCAGGATAGAAGCCGCGGTAGCGCCAGCCCGCTTCGTGGGCAGTGGCGCCAGTGTGCAGCTCGTCCGGGTTGATCAGTACCATGCTGCCGACCGGCGCCAGGTGCTCGCTGCCACGATGCCAGAAGCGCTGGGCGCCGGACTCGATCACGGTGAATACAAAGCCTTCGTGCACATGTGGGGCGAAGCGCTGCTGGAAATACCGCGCGTGCAGCATCTCGACGTCGCCCAGGGCTGGCGCCTGCCACAGGTGTGTCTGCTCGCGCAGGGGCGTGGTCATGCCAGCCAGCTGCGCAGGATGAAAAAGATCAACATGCTCACCAGCATGCTCAGCAACACGCTACGGGTCAACAACACCAGGGCGATGGCCACCAGCGAACCCAGCAGGTAAGGGTTGAGCAGGCTCAGGTTGAGCTGGTGCTCGGGCATGAAGATGATCGGGCCGCAGATGGCAGTGAGCATCCCCGGTACGGCAAAGCCGAGGAACTGCCGGGCGTTGGAGCTCAGGCGCAAGGGCAGGCGTGGTTCCAGAAAGGCATAGCGGTTGAGGAACACGATGGCGCCCATGGCGAAAATCAGCATCCAGGTCATGTGCGGGCTCCGGCAAATTTCTGGCAGATGAAGCCGGCGCTCATGCCCAGCAGGCCTGCGGCGACCAGGGCGGTCTCCCAGTGCCAATAGCTGAACAGTACCGAACTGAACAACGACACGGCCACGCACACAACGGTGGCCAGGTTGCGCACCAGTGGGGCGATGAGGGCGACGAAGGTGGCGACGATAGAGAAGTCCAGGCCGAACTGGTCCAGGTGCGGAATGCTCTGGCCCAGCAGGATGCCGGCAAGGGTAAACAGGTTCCAGGCGACGTAGAAGGTCAGGCCCACCCCCAAGGCGTACCAGCGGTTGAACTGCTGCTGGTCGTACTGACTGGTCAGGGCAAAGAATTCGTCAGTCAGCAGAAAGCCCAGGCCCAAGCGCCAGCGCAGCGGCTGGCTGGACAGTACCGGGCGCATCGACAGGCCATAGAGCAGGTGCTGCGAGGTCAGCAGCAGGGTGGTGAGCAGGATCGATGCCAGGTTGGCACCCCCCTTTAGCATGCCGATGGCGACCAGTTGCGCGGCGCCGGCAAAGACGATGGCCGACAGCCCTTGCCCCTGCCAGGCGCTAAGGTTGGCCTCGATGGCCATGGAGCCAGCCAACAAGCCCCAGGGGGCGACAGCCAGGGACAGCGGGAGAATGGCGATGGCGCCGTGTAGAAAGGCTTGGCGGGCGACGTGGGGCATGATGGCTGCAGTACGTTTACGTGGCAGGCCAGCATGCCAGACGGGCGGGCGTGTGGCTTGAACGATCTTGCTCTCAAGTCATGCCCGTGGTCTGCACGCGGCAGTTCAACCTGTGCGTCCAGGCGAAGCTCAGGGATGACTGCTCAGGTGCTGCTGCGCCGTCACGCAGCCGTTGATCTCCACGGCCTTCTGCAGCAGGCTCAGGCGGTGCTGTGGGTCGAGGTCGCCGAGCAGCCGGTACACTTCGGCCTGGTAGTCGCGCTGACGCCCCCAGAGCATTTCCAGCCCTTGCGGGCGGCTGCGGTTGCAGGCCAGGCGGGTGGCCGGTTGCGGATAGTAGGGGGCGTAGACCGTGGCCATGCTGGGAATGGCCTCCAGCGCTGCGCGGTACTCACTGCTGGCGTTGTAGGGCCTGCACCAGGTAGCGATGGCGGGCGCCGGTGCGGCAAAGCCTTGCTGAAGGCTGGCTTGGAGCAACGGGCAGGCGGCCTCCGGAATTTGCGCAGCTGGCAGATAGGTCATGTAGTACAGCGCCAGGCGGTACTGTGCGACCGGGTGGCCGAGCTCGACCGATTTTTTCAGCAGGGCAACCGCTGTCGGCAGGGTATGCGCCAGGGCCTGCCCTTGGCGGCTGAGCTCGGGGTCGCCGCCGATGGCGGTGCGCAGCGTGCTGGCGCCGTCATCCTGGTTGTCGGCCTGCTCCAGCAGGGGCAGGGCCTGACGGTAGAGCAGGTCGGCATGAGGGTCGATGCTCACCTCCAGCGCGTGCGCAGCCAGCGGCATCAGGGCGATCAGCAATGGGGGCAGGCGTCGCACCAGGCTCACAGGCACACCCCGTTGATGGCCAGGTGCAGATGGACGGCTTCGATGTTCATGGCGGTCAAGCGTGCGCCTCGGGCAGATCGGAACGACGACGTATTCTAGCCACCCAAGGGGCCTGCCCGGAAGACCATCCGACGATTGTCAGGCCAGCCTGATCGGCGTGACCTTGCGCTGGCCGTGTTTTTCCTGGGCCAGGCCAAGCTTGGCGGTGATCACCTTGGCCAATGCATTGTTGCCCAGGTCGTTGAGGTGCAGGCGGTCGATGAACAGGTCGGCACCGAACACTGGCGAGCTGTTGAGCATGCAGTTCATGTCGTAGCAGGGCACGGGGTCGGCCTGGTTCTTGATGCGGCGGAAAAACGCCGAGTGCAACTGGCTGTCGAAAGCGCCGTCCAGCAGCCGGTCGAAGTTCGCCGGTTTTCGCTCCAGCGCGGCCAGCATGGCCTGCTCGCCAGCGGGCAGGGTGTCCCGGCACCAGGGGAGCAACGGTTGCAGGATGAAGGTGAGGGTGGCGTGGCTGTCGGCCAGCAGCCGCTCCCATTGGCGCAAGGTGCGGCCAATGTTGTCGGCGGCACGGGCCAGGCGTTTTTCCGGGGACGACAGGGGCCAGCTGGCCGGGGCTGCGACCTCAGGGCTGGCCAAGGCCTGGGCGATGCGCCGCCACAGCGAGTGCCGGCGGGGTACAGCAGCGGGCTGCATGCCTTCGCTGAAGCTGTTGAGATAATCCTGGTAAGCCTGGGCGTGTTGCGGGTCGCCAGCGCTGGCGAGGACTTCGCTCAGGGCTTCGTGAGCCAGGCTGTTGAGGCCGCTGAGCACCACCACATGCCCCAACTGGCCAAGGCGATGCTGGTGGGTGAGGAACATCAGCAGCTCCTGGCTGGCATTGAGCCCGCAGCCGGCCAGGCTCAGCCAGACCTCGCCGGTGAGCATCGACAGGTGCGAGGCCACGGTGTGCTCGTCGGAGCTGGCGCCGATACCCAGGGCCGTGGAACCGCCGACCAGCAGGTTGACCCGCGAGGCGCCGCCACGTTCGGCCGGCGAAAAGCGCTTGCCGGCGCAATGGCTGTAGCGCAGGCCCAAGGCATCGGTATTGATGGTGCCCGAGCGGTAGCCGGTTTCGTGCACATGCACGGTGTGTGGGGCACGGCGGCTACCCAGCAGTAGGAAACGCTGGTAGTCCTGTTGCAACGGCGAAGGAAGCGGGCTTGTGTCAATCGCGGTCATGCTCTCTCCTGCGGTTGCGTCGTCTGCTGCGCATGGGTTTCAGGCCGTCAGTTCCTTGAAGTTGTACAGCAGGCCGCCGGCCGCGATCAGCAGCAGGGCGACCCCGGAGGCCAGGCTGATGAAGCGGTTGCTGCGTTGCGATGCGATCTTGCCGATGGCGAAGATGTACAGGCTGAGCACGGCGAAATCGATGGCCACCCACAGCAGCGACAGCACCACCATGCTCTTGCCGAACGACTCGGTGATCTGGATGAACTGAGGGAAGAAGGCGATGAAGAAAATGATGTCCTTGGGGTTGGAAATGCCCACCATGAAGCCTTGCAGCAGCCCGCCACGGGTGGGTTTTGCAGCGTCGCTGGTGGCCTCTGACGCAGGTGCCTGCAGGGCGTCCTTCAATGTGCCCACGGCGATGTAGCCGATGAACAGGCAGCCAAGCAGGCTCATGATGCTGAGCCAGGCCTTGTCGATGGCCGCGCTGGTGAGGATGATCCAGGCCGCCGCGCCGATGAGCACCAGTGACGCCCAGTTGGTGCCGACGGCGGTGAACATGGCCTTGCGTGAGCCGGAGGCGGCCGCTGTATTGACGATTAGCGCCACCACCGGGCCGGGGGTAGCGATCAGCAGCAGGACAGTAAGGGCGTAGGTGGCGGTGAGTGCGGTATTCACGGTCAGTTCTCGATCTGTATGTCGGGTGTCGCCTGATGTGCGGCATGGGCATGGAACGGGCAGCGGGACGGGTTGAGCGAGCCTGCTTCCTGCAGTTGATACTGCTTCCACTCGTAGTTGTCGGTATCGCCGAAGGCACCAAGCGTGTCGGGCACCACGCCGTCGTTGTAGTGGTGCACGCGCTCGCGAATGCGGGCGCGAATTCGCCGGCCACTTTCGCTTTCGGCGTTGGCGACTTCGTCGAAGTTTTCCCTTGGGTTGATGACGAAGGTGATGTGCTGGCCCAGGTTGCGGCTTTTCATGTGCTGGTGGCCGGGAAAATTCATGTTGATGAACAGTGCCATGCCGGCATAGCAGAACGACCAGGCGTTATCCTCGGGGTCGGTCGGGATGCCCTGCGGCCAAGGGTGGGGGTCGCGTGCATGCACGCCGCGCAGCACCTTCCAGGCCAGTGCCTGTTGCTCAGCCAGATTGCTGGCGGTGGCTGTCTCGAGGAACACCACCAGCGGGCTGCCGATGCGCTGCTTGGGTGTGATGGGGGCGACGGTGCGCACATAATCGGCCAGGCCTTGGGCGATATCGTCAGCCAGTTGTTCGGCGCGGGCGAAGAGGATGTGGCAGGTTTCACCGTTAACCGCCTTGCGGCCAAACAAGCAGGGAAACTCAGGGTTGGCGAGGACACTGCGAAAATGTTCTACAGTCTTGTAAGTCCAGTGTTGCGTGTTGTATCCATGTTCAGCGGCGAGCTCTAGCGCATCCAGGCGATAGCAATTTCCATATCCCGTAAACATGATTTCCCCAGGCGTTGAATTAAGTAAACGTTCCAGTCATATGCAGGCAGGATCTTGGATATGTTTATTATTTACCTGCATTTTCCGGAACACACTTGACGTTGTAAAACGCGTGGAACTATGACCTACTATTAGTCTTGCTCATGCTCGGGATGTCGCGATGTCAGAACGAATTCAGGCCTTGCACGCGCTGCGTGCATTCGAGGTGGCCTCTCGCTATGGCTCATTTACCCGCGCAGCGGAAGAGCTGGCCTTGACCCAGGGGGCCGTCAGCCACCACATCAAGACCCTCGAAGCCATGTTCGGCTGTGACCTGTTCGAGCGGCGCGGGCCCAAGCTGAGCCTGACCGAGCACGGCCGCCTGCTGGCGCAAGAGCTCAAAGTTGGCTTCAAGATCATCGAGAATGCCTGCGCACTGCTGCGCCAGGACCGCTATGGTCTGCGCCTGAAGGCCCCGTCCACGCTCACCGTCCGCTGGCTGCTGCGGGCGCTGGACGGGTTCAAGAAGCATGAAGACAACTGCACCGTTCAGCTGTCGAGCGTCTGGATGGACATCGACAGCGTGGACTTCTATTCCGAGCCCTACGACTGCGCCATTCTCCTGGCCAGTGGGCGGTTCCCCGCCGATATCGAGTGCTTCAAGCTGTTCGATGAATGGCTCATCCCGGTGTGCCACCCGGATTACATGGCGCAGGCGCAACCGGCCCTGAGCGACCTGACCCGGTGCGAGTTCCTGCATCCGTCCCCCGACCGCCGCGACTGGCGGCGCTGGCTGGCGCGGATGGACGCGCTGGACATCAGCATCGACCAGGGCCAGGTGTTCGACACCCTCGACCAGGGCATCTCGGCCGCGCAGCAGGGCCTGGGTATTTCGGTGGTCGACCTGGTGCTGGCCAGTGCCGACCTGGCGGCCGGGCGCCTGGTCACGCCGTACAAGCACGCAGTGGCCACTGGCGACGGGTACTACATGACCTGGCTCAAGGCCAGCCCCAAGGCGCGACAGATGCACAAGCTGCGCGACTTCCTGCTGGGCCAGGTGCCGCCGCTGGTCTGCAAGGACATCAACTACCTGTACGGTTGAATACCCGATCGAGCATGAAATCGATGAATACCCGCAACTTTGGCGGCACCTGCCGCCCGGACGGCCACAGCAGATAGAAGCTGCCGCGCCGTTCCATGAAGTCGTCGAGGACACTGACCAGTGAGCCATTGCCCAGTTCACGACCCACGTTGAAGTCAGGCAGGCAGGTAATGCCGCGGTGGTTCAAGGCAAAGCAGACGCGCGTTTCGACGTGGTTGCAGACCATCGAGATGGGGATGTCATAGGTTTGCTCGGGATGCTCCTGGCGCAGCGGCCAGGTTTCCAGCTTGCCGTTGCTGGGGAAGCGATAATGCAGGCAGCTATGCGCCGCCAGGTCGCGTGGGTGCAAGGGTGTGCCGCGTTCGCGCAGGTACTCGGGCGAGGCCACCAGGCGGTGCTGAAAGTGCCCCAGGAATTTGGCGCTTAGCCGGGAATCCACCGGCTGCCCGCCGCGCATCACCACATCGAAGCCTTCGCCGACGATATCCACCATGCGATCGGAGAAGTCCAGGTCCAGTTCAACCTGTGGGTACAGTGCCATGAACTCGGCCAGTGCCGGCATTACCAGTCTGGTCACCTGCGGCATGCTCACCCGCAGGCGCCCGCGCGGCGTTTCGCTGGCCTGCGACAGTTCCTGCTCGGTGGCCTCGATTTCGGCAAGGATGCGCCGGCTGCGTTCGAGGAACATCGCGCCTTCAGCGGTGAGGGTAATGCTGCGTGTGCTGCGGTGGAACAGGCGCACGCCCAGGCGGCTTTCCAGCCGCGCCACGCGCTTGCCCACTGCCGAGGCACTGATCCCCAGTGACTGGCTGGCGGCCACGAAGCTGCGGGTTTCGGCCACCCGATTGAAGACCACGAAGCCACTGAGGCTGTCCATGTCGCATTCCTGATTGCGGACGCTGAGGTCCTGGGTGAGCGGCATTGTAACCGTCTTTTTCCGCAATGGCCTTGTCTGCAGACTGTTCGCCTTGTTTCCCACTCAAGGCATTTGCAATGTCCCAGACTTCTTCCGCACCGTTGCTGGCCGCCAGCCATGAACGTCTGCCCGTAGGCGGACTGCTGGCGCTGGCCATGACCGGTTTCATCGCCATTCTCAGTGAAACCCTGCCGGCGGGTCTGCTTGACCAGATCGCCGATGGCATGCACATCAGCCAGGCCATGGCTGGGCAATGGGTCACGGCGTACGCCCTGGGCTCGCTACTGACCGCCATCCCGTTGGTGACGTTGACCCAAGGCTGGTATCGGCGCCGGGCGCTGTTGCTGGCGATCATCGGCTTCGTGCTGTTCAACGGGCTGACGGCCTTGTCGGACTCCAACGGGCTGACCCTGGTGCTGCGCTTTTTCACGGGGGCTGCGGCCGGCCTGGCATGGGGCCTGATCGCTGGCCATGCCCGGCGCATGGTGCCGGTGCCGTTGCAGGGCCGGGCCATGGCGCTGGCCATGCTCGGGCAACCGATTGCCCTGTCGCTCGGTTTGCCGATTGCGACCTGGTTGGGAGCGGGGTTGGGCTGGCGCGCGACGTTCGTGGTCGTCACCTTAGTGGCGTTGCTGCTGGTGGTGTGGGTGTTGCGATCCGTGCCCGACTATCCGGGGCAGGCTGCCGGCAAGCGCCCGTCGGCCATGCAGGTACTGCGCACGCCGGGGGTGTTGATTGTATTGCTGGTGATCCTCACCTGGATCCTTGGCCATAACATTCTCTACACCTATATCGTGCCGTTGCTGGCAGCGGCGGGCATGTCTGCGAAGATTGGCCCTGCGCTGATGGTATTTGGTCTGGCGGCGCTGGCCGGGATCGGCCTGGTAGGGCTGCTGGTCGACCGACACCTGCGCAAGCTGGTGTTGCTGAGCCTGGCCGGTTTTGCCTTGGCCACGCTGGCATTGGGGCAGGCATCGTCGTGGCTTGTGTACTTGAGTATCGCCTTGTGGGGAATGACCTATGGCGGCGCCCCGACCCTGCTGCAGACAGCGTGCGCCGACGCAGCAGGCCAAGGTGGTGATGTGGCGCAGTCGATGCTGGTGACGGTGTGGAACAGCGCCATTGCCCTGGGCGGGATCATTGGCGGATTGCTGCTGGCTGGGGCAGGCGTGGCGTGGTTTGGCGGGGTGGTGCTGGTGTTGATTGCCTTGGCCTGGCTGCTGGCTGCGGCTGGACGGAAAAGCGGTTTTGTGGCGGGCAGGCGCTAAAACACTCATGCCAGGCACGACACAGGTAGAATAACCGCATCTACAGACAATCCAGAGGTCGACGCAGTGGAGTTGCAGCAGGGTTTTGTCCTGACCCGGCATTGGCACGATACGCCGGAGGGCACCTGCGTGGAGTTCTGGCTGGCCACCGATGCCGGGCCGCGGCTGTTGCGGCTGGCTGCGCAGGAGTCGGTGGCTTTCATTCCCCAGGCGCAGGCCGAGCACGCCCGTGTGTTGCTGGCCAACGAAACAGGGGCGAAGCTCAAGCCACTGCGCCTGAAGGACTTCGAGCATCGCCCGATGCTCGGCCTGTATACCCGCCAACATCGCCAGTTGATGCAACTGGAACAGCGTCTGCGCACAGCCGGTATCGACGTGTTCGAGGCCGATATCCGGCCGCCGGAGCGTTACCTCATGGAGCGCTTCATCACGGCACCGGTGCAGTTCACTGGCCAGCCGGATGCGCAGGGCGTTTACCGGGACGCCCAGCTCAAGCCGCAGCCAGGCTATCGCCCGGTGCTGCGCCTGGTGTCGTTGGACATCGAGACCAGCGAGCGTGGCGAGCTGTACAGCATCGCCTTGGAGGGTTGCGGCCAGCGCCAGGTGTACATGCTCGGCCCGGCCAACGGCGGTGCCAGCGGGCTTGACTTCGACCTGGAGTATTGCGCTGATCGCGCCGCTTTGATCACCCGCCTCAACCAGTGGATGGCCAGGCATGACCCGGACGCGATCATCGGCTGGAACCTGGTGCAGTTCGACCTGCGCCTGCTGCATGAACACGCCAAGTCGTTGCAGGTGCCACTTGCCCTGGGGCGCAACGGTGCGGTCATGACCCTGCGTAGCCATGCCGGTGGAGGTCACGTTTTTGCCGATGCGCCGGGGCGTTTGCTGATCGATGGCATCGAGGCGTTGCGTTCGGCTACCTGGAGTTTTCCCTCGTTCAGCCTGGAGAACGTTGCCCAGACCCTGCTGGGCGAAGGCAAGGCCATCGACACACCGTACCAACGCATGGACGAGATCAACCGACGCTTCGCCGAAGACAAACCGGCACTGGCGCGCTACAACCTGAAGGACTGCGAACTGGTCACGCGTATTTTCGCCCATACCCGGCTACTCGACTTCCTGCTGGAGCGTGCGTCGGTGACGGGGCTGGCCGTAGACCGCAGCGGTGGGTCGGTGGCCGCGTTCTGCCATTTGTACATGCCCCAGATGCACCGGCTTGGCTTTGTCGCCCCCAGCCTTGGCAGCCGCCCGGACGAAGCCAGCCCCGGCGGTTTTGTCATGGACTCGCGCCCGGGGCTTTACGATTCAGTGCTGGTGCTGGACTACAAGAGCCTGTATCCATCGATTATCCGTACCTTTCTCATCGACCCGGTCGGGCTGATCGAAGGCCTGCGTCAGCCCGACGACGCACATTCGGTCGAGGGCTTTCGCGGTGGGCGTTTTTCACGCACACAGCACTGCCTGCCAGCCATCGTCGAACGGGTGTGGCAGGGCAGGGAAGCAGCCAAGCGCGAGGGCAATGCGCCGTTGTCACAGGCGTTGAAAATCATCATGAATGCCTTTTATGGCGTGCTGGGCTCCAGCGGTTGCCGTTTCTTCGACCCGCGCCTGGCGTCGTCCATCACCATGCGCGGCCACCAGATCATGCGCCAGACCAGGTCCCTGATCGAGGCGTGTGGCTACGATGTGATCTACGGTGACACCGACTCCACCTTTGTCTGGCTCAAGGGTGCCCACGCCGAGGAGGACGCGGCGCGCATCGGCCGCGAGCTGGTGGCAAAGGTCAACCAATGGTGGCAAGCCCATCTGCACGAGACCATGAACCTGCAGAGCGCCCTCGAACTGCAGTTCGAGGTGCACTACCGACGCTTCCTGATGCCCACCATCCGCGGTACCGATGAAGGCAGCAAAAAGCGTTATGCCGGCCTGGTACAGCGGGCCGACGGTTCGCAAGAGATGGTTTACAAGGGCCTCGAATCGGTGCGCACCGACTGGTCACCGCTGGCCCGGCAGTTTCAGCAGGAGCTTTACGGCCGTGTGTTCCGCGGCGAGCCCTACCGAGATTATGTCCGTGAATACGTGCGGCGAACGTTGGCGGGCGAGCAGGACGATCTGCTGGTTTATCGCAAACGCCTGCGTCGCCCGTTGGCCGATTACCAGCGCAACGTGCCGCCACATGTGCGCGCCGCCCGGCTTGCGGACGATTACAACAGGCGCCTGCAGCGCCCCCTGCAGTACCAGCGTGGTGGCTGGATCAGTTACCTGATCACTACCGCTGGCCCGGAGCCGCTGGAAAACCTGCAGGCCGCAATCGACTACGACCACTACATCAGCCGTCAGCTGATGCCGGTGGCAGATGCCATCCTGCCCTTTGTCGGTGATGATTTCGCTCGCCTTACCGACCATCAGTTACTGCTGTTCTGAATGGGTGGTAGATAGCTAGGCGTCAGCACCAGGCTGCACGCTTCAGACTCGTGCCTCCATGTCACCGCGGAGGCAGAGATGCAGAACAACAGCAGTCAACCATCGGCTGCGGTCGATACCCTTGCCATGGCACAAGCATGCCAGGACCACTACATTGCACGGCGGCTGCCGGCCTGGATGAAGCGGCTGAGCATGGCCGAATTCACCCTGCTGAGCGAGGCACTGCCTGAACTGCTGGCCTGTCGCGCAGGCTTGTCTTCAGCGCTGGCGCGGTTACGCAACCTGAGTGCATTTACCCAGCCCTTGCTGCAGCAAGCGCTGGGTGCCCACGGCAGCCTTGATGTCGATCGGTTGTACTTTCGCCAGTGGTACACCTTCACTTCGCCGACGATCAATTATGTCACCAGCCGGCTTCCGGTTGTCGCCAACGACTACTACGACATCCCTCTGCTCGAGGCCGCTTTGGGCAATTTCACCGCGGACCAGCAGCGCGACCAGCCGCCTGGTAATTGCCTGGTCGATGCGCATGGCGAAAAACGTGCCGAACTGTCTGCAACGGCCTTCGCCAGGCTGTGTCGCACGCTGGACCTTGGGCAGAAATACCAGGCGCATCTGGATGCCGTACTGCAGCCCGAGGTCAGGGGATTGCTGACGCGACGGCAACGCTACAGCATGCTGGTGGATGCCTTGCAAGCCAGGGCGCAAGGCGTATTGAGCGCTAACGAACTGCAGTGGGTGGTCGCGCTCTGCCTTGAGGACAGGCTCGGCAAACTCGAAGGTGCACCGGTGCGCGTGCGGCAGTTGGCGTTGTTCGGTTGCCGCCTGCAGCAGATTGTCGTGCTGGACGTGATCGACGATGGCGTGTTGTTCGACACCAGCAAGCGCGTGCTGGTCTATGTGCCGGGTGACCCACATGGCCCCTGGAGCGTGCGCAGTGACCTGGATGAGTATGCCCGCCGGGTGCTTGGCAAACGCCTGCGCGAAGATGACTACCGGCGTTTCTTCAACCGCTTCGTGCGCCGACGCGACAGCCAGCGATTTTTCTCGGCCGTCAGTGAGCGGCTGGATGACGTGGCGGGCTGGGCGACCAGAGACCTCGATGAGCAGACCTTCGCTTATCGCCTGCCACTGTTCGAACACCTTGCGAACGACTGGGTCGCGTGGATCAAGGACGATGCTGCCGTCATCGCCCCGCCCGTGGCCTTGCTTGATCGCGAGGTCCAGGCCGAACACGCCCGCCGTTTGCGTGCTGAAGGCTGGACGCTATTGGGTGTTGCAGGGCTTTTCGTTCCGGGCATTGGTGCGGTGTTGTTGGGGGTGATGGCCTGGGAACTGCTACAGCAGACCTTCCAGGCGATAGGGGACTGGCAGGACAACGAACGCAATGCGGCACTTGCGCACCTGCTGAATGTTGGCAAAGGGCTGCTGGCTGTGGGGGCGACCGTTGCGGTCGTCGCCACCGCTCGACGCGCCTGGAGCGTGGTCGACAGCCTGGTACCGGCGCAGCTGGAAAGTGGGGAAGAAAAACTGTGGAACGCAGACCTCAGCCCCTATCGCGGCGAAACCCCGCCAGCGGCGGCGGTGCTGGACATGCAGGGTACGCACCGCCTGGGCGAGCGCCGCTGGATCAGCATGGACGGGCACTGGTATGAGGTGGCCTGGCACGACGCCGACGAGCAGTGGCAACTGCTCCCCTATCAGGGCTATGCGCCGCCGCTGCGCCACAATGGCGCCGGTGCGTGGCGGCTGTGGTGCGAGCAGCCCGCCGAGTGGGACGACACACGCCAGTTGTTCCGCCGCCTGGGCGGGCCATTCAGCGACCTTGACGATGCGCAGATCGACCGGTCGCTGGCGATCCATGGCCTCGATGATCAGCACCTGCGAGCATGGCATGTGTATGGACGACCACCGGAGGCAGCGCTGGTCGACACCGTCGCACGCGTGCGGCTCGCCGGCAGGATGGGTACGTTGATCGACCAGTTGCGCGAGGGAGGGGGCACCGCAGACCCGCTGCTGATGGCGCGGGTCATGCGCCTTCCCCAGGCGGCCGGAAAGCACGGGCCAGCGCTGGCCGATGTGGCTTGGGCCGGGCGACGGGAACTGCTGCAGACGTTGTACGACGAGCAGAACCCCGACACGGAAACAAGCCGCCTGTTACGGCAGGATTTTACCAGCCTGCACCGCTTGGCCGCAGATGAGGTGCTGCGCGATGCCAGCGAGGATGACGTGCAGCTGCTGCGTGAAACGGGGCGTGTGCCGTTGCTGATGGCCGAGGCAGCAAGGTTGCAGGTGGCGCGGATTCGAATGGCGCGGGTGTATGAGGCGCTGTGCATCGACACGCCGCAGAACCTCGACCTGGCGCGTGTGGTGTTGAACCTGCTGGTGCACGTGCCGGGCGCTGGCGGGCCGGGCTGGCGGTTGTTCGATGCAGATGCCAGCGAGCCGTTGCTGACGGTCAAGGGATCGGGGCAGACGTTTGACCTGCTTCATCGCCATGGGCTGTTCCGCCTGCGCACCGGAACGCACAGCGTGGTCGGTGAGAAAGGCGAGTTGTTCGAAGCGTTGGCCGGAGCCTATGACGACGTAGCACAAGCGGCCATCGGCCAAGGTCAGCCTTTTGTGCCTGCGCTGCGCCTGGCACTGACCAACGTTGCTTTCGACCAACGCCAGGCCGTGGTGAACCTGCTCAGGCTGGAACAGCCCAGTGGGTCGTTTCTTGCGCCGCAACGGCTTGCGGATGGCCGGATTGGTTACCCCATGGCCGGCGGCAGGCTATGGGGGGCGCTAGGGCGAAACAGGCCTAGGGCGTTTCAGGCCCGGTTGCGAGACCTGTACCCGGCCTTTACTGACGAACAGATCGAGCGCTGGTTGGCCTCAGGCGACGCGCAGGCCAGGTTACATAGGCTGGAGCAGCAATATGGGGTGCTGAAGAGACACTTGACCCAGTGGGCACGCAGCGCGCTGCTCTCATCGGAACTGGTCGCACGGCGTGAATTCAGAAAGGGCCTGATCAACTGCTGGCGCTGTCTTGTGCCCGAACTGCAAGCGCAAGCGGCACTGGACGACGGGCGCTTCATGCTGACCCAGACGATCAGCCGCTTGGGCCACCTGCCGGCCCTGCCCGCGCAGGTGGGCTTTCCCCACGTCTCTATCCTGGCCCTGCGCTCCATGCGCGTGGAGCATGTTCCGGATGAGTTTCTGCAGGCATTTCCCAACTTGCGCAACCTCGAAATCACCCATTGCCGACTCAGGCGTTTGCCATTGCCGCTGGGGCTTGTCCAGAAGCTGGAGGTGCTCGACTTGTCTGGGAACCAGATCGCGCTCGACCAAGGCCAGGCATTGGTCCTGGCAGATTGCCGCTCTCTGGTGTACCTGAACCTTTCGGACAACCCGTTGCGCAGGGCATTTTCCGTCCTCGCAATGACCGAGCTCAATGCCCTTTACCTGTCCAACACGCAGATACCCGAGTTTCCCTACGGGCTGATGGACGCGCCAGAACTGCATACCCTGGATCTCAGCGGCAACCGTATTGCTGAACTGCCCGAGGGTTTTCATCGATCGCAGCTGTGGCGCTCGGGCAGGGTCGAGCTTTCCGGCAACCTGCTGGGCGGCGCGCAGGATGGGCTATCAACCTGGCATTTGCTTGAGGCCAGTCGCGTGCCTTACCGGTTGCGCATTCTGGATGCGTTGCCTGGCGAGCGTCGGGATGAAATGGCTGCACTGTGGGCCCATCTAGAGGCCGAGGAACCATCGGAAGAGTTCTTCAATACCCTGTCGATGCTGACAGAATCGGGCGCCTTCAGTTTCTCATCGACTGCATCCGCGCTGGCGGCCCGGGTGTTCGACATGCTCCAGGCGATGTCGGAGCATGATGCCCTCAGGCAGGAGCTGTTTGAGCACGCTGCGGCGACCGGTTGCCAGGATAACGCCACCGCGCGTTTTGCCGACCTGGAACTGCGAGTGATGATATGGCGCACGCGGCAAAGCGGATCTACCCGGCCGGAACGGGCCTTGCTAAAGCTCGGTGCCCGGGTGTGGCGGTTGGCGGTGCTTGAACAAATTGCCGCTGAACATGCTTATCGGGTGGGGGCGGGCGCTGAATCGATCGAATTCGCCTTGGCCTATCGAATCGGCTTGCGCAAGTCGCTGGACTTGCCTGCCCAACCCGATGAAATGCTTTATGCAGGCATCCCAGCCTTGAGCAAGCAGGACCTTCTCCTGGCCCGTGAAAGGGTCCTGGCGAGACAAACCCGGGAAGGCATTGCTGATTATCTGGCACGCCAGTGGTTCTGGCAGGATTACTTGCGCAAGGCCTTCGCGGTTCGCTTGCAAGTGCCCCAGTCCATGCACGCTGAGCTGGAGCGGCTGATGGCGCTGGGGAATCGGGACGAGGAAATCGCACGGCTGCAGATCCGCAATCAGCAACGCGAGCATGCGGTGTTGCTGCAGTTGACGCTGGAGGCGCTGGACCGGAATACGGTGCAGCGGGTGCTCAGCTAGCGGGTGGCCGGCTGGCTGGCCGCAGGCATTAGCTATATAGCGCCTGGCGGGGAGCAGGCGTCTTAGTCTGGCTTCTTTTCATGAAGAGGCTCCCCGCCATGAACACCACTGTGCCGTCAGATGCGCAGGCCGCCATCGACGCTTTCCAGGATGGCATCATCGGCAGGCGCTTGCCGCCCTGGTTGCGTCACGCCCCCGCTGAGCAACTGCCTGAGATCGGCAGGGCATTGGCAAACAGCCTTCGCTGCTGTGAGCAAGTGAACGCGATGCTGCGAGGCATCGAGGGCATTGACGGTTTCGTCGCTTCAGCCCTGGGAAAGGCGCTCGACGAGCGTTATGGGCTTGGCCGTAACCCGTACTCGCTCAGGTTTCTGCAGGGCCGTCGCGAAGCTGTGATCAACAGTCAGCCGGTTGGCGCGCACCTGACCACAGTGGTCTATGAAGAACAGCCACTGCTCGAAGTGGCAATGCGCAATTTCACCGCCGCTCAGGCGCAGGAGGGTGGCCAGCCGCGCGGTAATCGCCTGCTGGTTCCCACCCACGGTACGGTCAAACCACCCACCAGCATCGAGCTTGCCAAACTCTGTCGTGAGCTGGACCTGGGTGAACGCTATCAACGTCATCTGGATTCCATCCTCAAGCCCGCTGGCAGTGCCGAGCACGTGGTGGCGCGGCTTGTGGATGCCTTGCGCTACAGCATGCTTGTGGACGCCTACAAAGCCCGGCAACAAGGAACCCTGGATGACAGCGAGCTCGGCTTGCTGGTGACGGTGTGCGAGAAGGGCAAGCTGCTGCGCCTGGCGGGCGACCTGGTGCAGGCCAGGCAGCTGAAAATGCTGGGTTGCCAGATCGAGCAGGTGACGGTATTCGCGGTGGTTGAGCAAGGCGTGCTGTTCAACACGACCCGTCGGGTGTTTCTTTACGTACCTGGGGACCCTCGTTCGCCTTGGAGTGCGTTCGAGAGTATCGACAAAATGAACCGCGAACTGGGCCGGCGCTTGCGCGACAAGGCCTATCGGCGTTTTTTCAGCCGCTTCGTGCTGCGGCGGGACAGCCAGGCATTTTTCGCCCAGGTCGCGGAGCGCTTCGATGACCTGGCAGACTGGGCTTTTCGCGATCTCGAACCACACTTGCAGGCCTACCCGCAGCCGTTGTTCATAAGCCAGGCACAGGCCCGTATCCAGCAGATCAAGGACGATGCGGCGATGATCGCAGTACCGGTGGCCAAACTGGATCGTGAGGTTCAGCGCCAGCATGACCTGCGCCTTGAAGCCGAAGGGTGGGCGCTGCTCAACCTGGCCAGTTTCTTTGTGCCTGGGCTCGGCCTGGCGCTGCTGGCCGTGACGGCCAGCGAGCTACTGAAAGAGGTCTACCATGGCGTTGAGGCTTGGCATGAAAACGACCGCCAGGAGGCGCTGGACCATTTGACCCATGTGGCTACAGACCTTGCCATCGTGGCGGCCACGGTAGCCGGGGTGGGTGTGGCTAGACGGGTTTGGGCCCGGTCTGCGAAGGTCGATGCCATGTTGCCGGCTCGGCTGGAAGACGGCACGGTGAAGCTCTGGCAACAAGACCTGACCCCGTTCCAACGCCAGGTCCCCGATGCGGCCTCAAGCCCGGACGCTTTGGGGATCCGGCGTCAGGACGGGCTGGCCTGGATCGAAATGGACGGGCAGCACTATCGCGTGACGGAGGCGGCCGGCGGTGATCAATGGCAGCTGTATCCGGTCGACGGCCACGGGCCGTTGCTGCATCACAATGGCGCTGGTGCCTGGCGGTTGTGGAGTGAGCAACCTGCCATGTGGCCCGACAAATACCGCATGTTCCGGCGCTTGGGTGAACCTTTCAACCGGCTGAATGATGAACAGATCGATCAGGTTCTGCTGTTCCACGGCCTTGATGGCGACGATGTGCGTGGCTTGCATGTCCATGCCCAGGCACCGAGCCCCGCGCTGATCGACAGTGTGGAGCGGGTCCAGCTTGATCAGCGCATCCGCAGCATGGTTGGCCGTTTACGCAGCGGCGAGCCGGTAGAAGATGCAACCGTGCTCGATCACGTTCGGCGTTTGCCAGGCGCGGATGGGCTTACAGATCAGGCGCTGGCGGGGTTGGCATGGGCGCAGCGGCGAACACTGTTGCAGCACCTTTTTGAAGCATTGCAGCCCGATGACAGCCTCGGCAGCACGGCGTTGCGCCGGGTGTTTCCTGGGCTGAACGTGCGTGGTGCGCAAGCCTTGGTACAGGCTGCCAGCAGCGTTGATCGCACACGGTTGCTATCCAGCGGCAGGGTTGCCCTGGGGCTTGCCGAGGCGGCGAGGAGCAGTTTGCTGGCGACCCGGCAGGCGCGGGTATTTGAAGCGCTGTACCTGGATACGCCGCAGCATGCAGACCTGGCCCGGGTGGTCGTGGGCTTGTTACGGTATCTGCCCGGGGGCGAACGAGGAGTAGGCTGGCGGCTCTACGAAGGTTGGCTGGGCGGGCCGATGCTGGCGAAGTCCGAGCAGGGGCAGCGGGCGTTCGATCTGGTGCACCTGGACGGTAGCTTTCAACTGTATGACAGCCACGGCACGGCGCGTGGTGAGGCGGGTGAGCTGTTCGACGTCATGGCGCCTGCCTATACCGATGTACAACGGGAGGCGATGGGCATCGGCGATCCATTCTCGCACAACCTCAGGGTAATGCTGGGGCGCGAAGCGGTACGCCACCGTGACCAGATCAGTCGTTTGCTGGGCGCGGTACGTCCGGGTGCGGTTCGACGGCCCATGCGCTTGACCGATGGACGTATCGGCTACCCACTGGGTGGTGGTGGAGTGAGCGGTTTTGCATCCAGAGGGAGTGCCCTGAGGGCAACGCTGCGCGATCTCTTCCCGTGGTTGAGTGATCAACAGGTCGAAACGTTCGCCGATGAGGCCAGGCGCTCAGGGCAGCAACTGGAACACGTACTGACGAGCCTTCGCAATGAGTTCGCGATGCTTCGCATGACGCTGAATACCTGGGTCGCACGCGCGCAGGGCGATGTCATGGATGATCGCGAGGCGTTGCGCCAGACGTTGTTCAATTGCTGGAGGCGGTCGGTGGGTGTGGGAGAACTGCAAATCAATGCCCAGGAAAACCTCCACGTCATGTTCTGTAATTTCAAACCAGGCGGCTTGCCCAACATTCCCGTGCAGGTCAGCTTCAGGGGCGTTACCAGCTTGTCGCTGTTGCACCTTGACCTTCTGGAGGTCCCCAGCAGCCTCCTGCTGGCTTTTCCTAGCCTGCACACCCTTGACCTGGGAGGGAACCTTCTGACGCGCCTTCCGCAACCTTTATTGCAAATAGAGCAGCTGCGGCATCTGAGCCTGACCAACAACCGTATCGTCCTGAACATTGCACAAACCGCCACACTGGCCAGTTGCGCCAGCCTGCAGTCTCTCGACCTGTCCCACAACCCGTTGGGCAGGTTCATGCTGGCAGGTTTGACTGAATTGCGGTGGCTGAACTTGCGCGACACACAGATCTCGCAATTTCCACTGGGCGTGTTCGACAACACTCAATTGGTGTCCGTTGATTTGCGGGATAACCGGATCAGGCACATTCCAGAGAGTTTCTTCCAATTGCCCGTGTGGCATCGGCGGCGGTTTCGTCTGAATGGAAACCCGCTGGGCGAAGCCCAGACGCTACGTTTGCAGGCTGCGTTGAGTAGCGATGATCCTGGCCTGGACGAGGAGCAAGTGCTTCTGCGGCTGCAGCGTGCCCGTGAAGTATGGGGGGATGCCGTGGCCCCGGAGCACCGCGGCTTGATGCTTGCTGCCTGGGATTCGTTGGATTCAGGTGAGGATGCTGACCGGTTTTTCCGTGTGCTTCGCCAGTTGTTGCTGTCCGAAGACTTCCGTGTCAATGCCCGTGCACTGGGCAATCGGGTGATGGCGGTATTGCAAGCCATGGCCATTACGCCAGAGTTGCGGCAGAACCTGCTGTCGGTGGCCAATGATGAGTGGGGTTGCCAGGATGGTGCCACTTGGTGCTTGAGCAACCTTGAACTGAACCTGCTGGTTTGGCAGGTTGAACATGCAGCCCAGGGGGAAAGCGAACGTGCCTTGCTCGACCTGGGAAGACGTTTATGGCGCCACGATGCGGTCGACAGGTTCGCTACCCGGTGGGCGCTGCGACATGGCAGGATGCTGGAAGGAAGCGAGGTCGGGTTGGCTTTCCGGATCGGGTTAAGGGAGCGTCTCGACTTGCCACTGCAGGTGGGAGAAATGAGCTTCCTCGCGATCTCGGGCGTGCTGGAGGCGGACCTTGCAGAAGCAGAGGCTGCGGTGCGGGCTGCAGAAACCCCGGAAGAGATTGCCCGCTCCATGGTGGATCGTGAGTTCTGGCAGGCGCACCTGGAGCGTACTCACCCTGACCGTTTCGCGGCGGTCGACCTGCCGTTCAGAAGGCAGCTTGAAACGGTACTGGACGATGAAGCGCTGACCGAGGGGGCAAGGATCGATCAGGCGGACGCCATTCGTGATGCTCAGCGCGCTGCACGCAGAGGGCTGATGCTGGATATGACCACGCAAGCGATGGAAGTGAGGCCGACGGGGCCTTCTATCGACGTGCGTTGACATGCGCGCCGGGTAGCGGGGCTGGCCCCTGCCAAAGCACCTTTGGGCTATGCTCAATCAAGCTGATAGCGGTTTGTTCCCGCGCCGTAGTTCTGGCTTCAGGAAGCTCGGAAATCGACAGTTACTTTTGCGCACCCCATTCGTGGATGAAGTGGTTTAGGCTCCCTGTCGGATTTTTCTCCGTGATCTGTAGTCATTGGTATATCGAGACAATAAGGAGATACGCATGCTCGTCCGGTCACTGACCCTCGCAACCTTGCTTGCTGTTGCCGCCCCCTTGTTTGCCGCAGACAGTGATGCGCCTTTAGCCAAGGAACTGGGCAAGGCCAGGCCATTGGTGGTCATTGCGCCGAGCAGTGCCGACCCGACATTGCGAGCGCTGAACAAGGCGCTGGAGGACCCGGCTACCCAGGCCAAGTTCAAGGAGCGCAACCTGGTGCTGTACAGCGTTGCGCAAATGATGGGTAAACGTGAGGACAAGAACCTCGAGCAGCAGACCACCATGGCCCTGATCCGCGAACTGAAGCTGGGCGCGAGCAAAGGCACCAAGGTGATTCTGGTGGGCAAGGACGGTGAGCGGCATATCCTCAAGGATGACGAAGAGAACACGCCACTCGACCCGGCGGTAATCTTCAAGGCCGTCGATGACCTGCCTGCCAGCGAAAAGGCGGTAGCAGCGCCCGAGCCCGTGGCTGCGGCACCGGAAGCCAAGCCCAAGGCCAAGGACAGCAAGCCTGCCAAGCCGGCAGCACCGCCCAAACCGCTGGAAGACTGAATGTATGACGGCCCTGGGCTGATGCCTGGGGCTACTTGCCGGTCTTTGTGTATCCCACTGTATCTGGCCGCCATGCAGACGGGTTTCCATACAAAAGCGCCCCTTGCCTGATACATCCACGACAAACCGCAACGGCTTAATGGCTCCACTACCCCAGCACAGTGGAGCATCACCATGACCCAAGTACGAAACACTCTCGGCCTGCTCGGCGCCGCCTTGATCGGCAGCATGGCATTGAGCAGCAGTGCGTTTGCCGTCGAACCGTTGGCCCAGGGTTACCAGTTGGCTTCAGCCAAGGTCGCCGGCGAGGGCAAGTGTGGTGAAGGCAAGTGCGGTGGCAGCGCCAAGGCCACTCAGAACGAAGGCAAATGCGGTGAAGGCAAATGCGGGGCGAGCGCCAAAGCCGGGGCGGAGGGTAAATGTGGCGAAGGCAAGTGTGGTGATGCCTCGTTCGCCAAAACCGACAGCAACCACGATGGCAAAGTCTCGCGCGATGAATTTCGTGCCGTGGCCAAAGACCGTGCCGGTGATTTCACCAAGATCGACCGTAACCACGACGGTTTCATCTCCGAACAGGAGGCAGCGGATCACCTCAAGGCGATCTACCAGGCCAATGGCAAAGCCATGCCTGAAGGCGTGTTCAGCCACCTGACCGGCAAGCCCTGACATTCTGCCCCCTTGAAACGCCGCAACGCCCCTCCTGCTGGTCAGGCGGGGCGTTGTGCCTGTTGCGGAGACCTGTTCATGTACCCCATACCTTTGCACCCACAACCCCTACGGGCGGGGCTTGGCCTGCGTCGCGGCCTGCTGCCGGAGCTGCTGGCCATGCCGGCTGGCGCAGTGGACTTTCTCGAATGCGCACCGGAAAACTGGATTGCCGTCGGCGGGGCCTACGGCAAGGGCCTGGCTCAACTGGCCGAGCGTTTCCCCATTGCTTGCCATGGCTTGTCGTTGTCGTTGGGAGGCAGCGCGCCGCTTGACCAGCATTTCCTCGGCCAGACCCGGCAGTTTCTTGACCGCCACCGAGTGCGGCTGTACAGCGAGCACCTGAGCTACTGCAGTGATGACGGGCACCTGTACGACCTGATGCCCATTCCCTTCACCGACGAAGCCGTACGCCATGTAGCCGCGCGCATACGCCAGGCCCAGGAGCAACTGGAACGGCGCATCGCGGTGGAAAATATCAGCTACTACGCCGCGCCTTACCAGGCCATGAGCGAGCTCGACTTTGTTCGTGCCGTACTCGATGAAGCCGATTGCGACCTGCTGCTGGACGTCAACAACGTCTTCGTCAACGCCTGCAACCATGGCTATGACGCCCAGCAATTCCTGGCAGGCCTGCCCCAGGCGCGAGTGACCGGCATGCACGTGGCCGGCCATTACGATGAAGCGCCGGACCTGAAGGTCGATACCCATGGCGCTGCGGTAAAGGATGATGTATGGGCGCTGTACGCCGTTGCCTGCAGGCGCTTTGGTGTGCAACCCACGGTGCTTGAGCGCGACTTCAACTACCCGCCACTGGCTGAGCTGTTGGCCGAGACAGCACGCATTCGTGAAGTGCAGTGCGCTGTGGGAGGCCAAGCAAATGAATGAGACGTTGCGCGAGCAGCAATACACCCTGGCCCGGCACCTGCGCGACCCGCAGCGCCATGCCCCTCCGCCTGGCATTGAGGCACGCCGGCTTAAGGTTTACCGCGAGCTGTTCTATGGCGCTATCGAAGGTCTGCTGGCTGGCAGCTTCCCGGTGATGCGTCAGGCGCTGGGTGAGCAACGCTGGCACGCCCGGGTACATGATTTCTACGCCAGTTACCGCAGCCAGACACCCTTGTTTACCGAGGTGGCTGAAGCTTTCGTCGACTACTTGCAAGGGGTGGCGCTGGACGCGCCCTGGCAGCTGGAGCTGGCCCACTACGAGTGGATCGAGGCGCAGCTGTACCTGAGTGATGCCGAAGACCCGATGCATGATCCTGCGGGTGACTTGCTGGACCGTGAGCCGCTGTTGTCTTGCGTGGCAAGGGTCTTGGCTTATCGGTGGCCAGTGGAGCGTATCGGCAGGGATTACCAGCCTGATGCTGCGCCAGAGTCGCCGACTTTGCTGCTGGTCTATCGCGATGCCGGGTTGCAGGTGCGCTTCGCGCGGCTGGCGCCAATGGCGTATCGGTTGCTGGTGGGGCAGGGGACTGGCCGCGGGCGGCTGCAGGCGTTGGGCGGGGATATGGCGCAGGGCTTGGCGTTGCTGCAGGGGTTGCGCGAGCAGGGCGTCATCATCGGTACCCGCTGAGTGCGCGTATCAGGGGCGCATTGCGCCCCATCGCAACGGTTTCAGCTGCACAACCGCGCCCTCAGCCAATGATCCAGGCTCAAGCGCCCAGCCCCTTTGAGCAGCAGCGGCAGCAACGCCACCAGGTAGATCAACGGCAGCTTGTAGTTGCCAAAGCCCTGGTCGGTAATCGCATAGCCCTGGGCCAGTTCAGCCAGGCTCGACCAGTGCGCCGGCCAGTGCACGGCAGCAATCGCTACCACCGTCACCACCATCAGTCCCAGTGACGCCAGCCGAGTACCAAGACCCAGCAACAGCAACAGCGGCAATATCAGTTCTGCCCACATCGACAACTGCCAGTTCCACTCCGCCGGCAGCTGATTGAACGGGAACGGGAAGCTGGCCTGCAGGTCGGCGAACCAGTTGCTGCCGTTGAGCTTCTCCAGGCCGGATTCGAAAAACTCCCAGGCCAGAAACAGTCGCAAGGGCAGGTCGGCACTCCAGGCACCGAGGCGGTCGAAGGTGGTCAGGGTGCGGGTCAAGGTAGTCATTGGCGGTACTCGGTTCAGGAAAGGGCTTGGGCGCGGCGGCGTTGTTGACGGGCGAGTTTGGCGGTGAGCTTGACGGCGATGGCGCTGAACATCAGGGCGAACGCCAGGGGGTACCACCCCCCCATGGGAATGCGTTTGTAGAACGACAGGCAGAACACCGCAGCCAGCAGCCACATGCCGCTGCTGTGCAGGGCTCGCCAGGCACGGCCGCCCAACAGGCGCGTGGGGGCCTTGAACGAGGTGATGGTGAGCAGCAGCAGGAACAGGTAGCCGACGCTGCCGGGCAGGCTGGACGTGAGCGTGCGGCCGGCCCAGAACAATGCCGGGAATTCTTGGGCATAGCGGTAGATCAGCAGGCCATGCACCGTGTGCGAGAAGGCAAAGGCCAGGCCCAGGTAGCGCCGTTCCTGCAGGATGCGGCGGCTTGTCGTGCCAGGCAGCAAGGTCGCAAGCGACGACCCCAGGAATGCCAGCAAGAACAGCGCGAAGGAGCTGCGCGCGGTGGCGCGGATGGCACTGCGCAGGCCGTCCGGGTCAGGCTGGCTGGCGAGGACCACGGCGGTCATCGCCAGGGTCAGGCCGGCGAGGGTGGCGAACAGCTTCCAGCCGGACGGCAGGGTAAGGGCTTTCATCAGAAGGGCTCCCGGTGTGTGATGGTGTGACCGGGAGTGTGTGACGGCGGGGTATCTGCAGTGTGTCGGGGTGGGTAGGGTTGTGTATCGGTTTGTAGGGCAAACGCCGGGCGCTTGCCTTTACCTGAGTTCTATTTGTGCGCATAACCCGCCAGTGGCGCGGTTGCTCAGGGTCAGCCGGCCGCCCATGGCCTGAATCAGCTGGTGAGCAATCGCCAACCCCAGCCCGGTACCCCCGGTGCTGCGGTTGCGTGAGCCCTCCACGCGGTAGAACGGCTTGAGTACCTCGTCCAGTTCGCCGCCGGGTATCCCGGGCCCGTTGTCGAGCACGCGGATTACCGTCGTGCTGCCCTCGTGGAATACTTCCAGCTCGGCGGCACCGGCGAACTTGAGGGCGTTATCGACCAGGTTCACCAGCACCCGGCGCAGTGCATGCGGGCGGGTCTCCAGCAAGCTGCCGCAGTTGCCGTGGCGCTCGACCCGGGCGCCGCTGTCTTGGTAGTCGAACACCAGGCTGTCGAGGAAGGCGTCGAGGTTGACCCGACAAGGGGCTTCGGTGCTGGTGTCCATGCTGCGGGCATAGGCCACGCCTTCGCGCACCAGGTGCTCCATCTCGCCCAGGTCACTCCACAGCTTGTCCTTTTCGAGCCCATCGTCCATCACTTCGACACGCAATTTCATGCGCGTGATCGGCGTTTGCAGGTCGTGGGAAATCGCTGCCAGCAGCTGCATGCGTTCTTTGAGGTGGGCAGCGATGCGCGCCTGCAGGGCATTGAAGGCCACAGCGGCATAGCGCACCTCGCGCGGGCCGCTTTCATCCAGCTGAACGCCGGGTTTGTCCGGGTTGAGGTTGTCCACTGCCTGCGACAGACGGGTCAGCGGGCCGATGGCCAGGCGTACCGCCAGCCAAGTACACAGCATCAGCACGGCCAGCTGTATCAGCAGTACGACAGGCAGCCAGCGGGCCACCGGAACGGGAGTCGGGGTAACGTCGATGGTCAGCGGCGCACCGTCGGCCAGGTTGAGGTGCGCCTGGAAGTGCGTATTCGGGCCGGGGATCTCCTGAAAGGTCAGGTGATAGTCGCTGCCGATGGCCTTGACGACCGATTCGGCCGCCATCGGTGGGTCGCTGCTGGGCATCGCATCGCCAGCCAGGCCGTGGTCCAGGCGATAGCGGTAGGTACGCCGTTCCAGGCGCGGTAGCCAGGCGCCACGCTCGGCTGCGGGCAGGCGGTCGAGAATGGCCACGGAGGTGGCCACGTCCTGCTCCAGGTTGCTGAGCATCATCGACCGGCTACTGATGTAGCGCTCGTAGGCCTGCAAGCTGAACGACAGGCCGTAGGCCAGTACCAGGCCGGTGAAAAAGATCAGTGCCAGCCGCGAGGCTAACGTGCGCGGCCATTTCATGACGGCGACTCCAGCAAGTGCACCGGCAACGAGAATACATAGCCCTCGCTGCGCACGGTCTTGATGCAGCCGGGTTCGCGGGCGTCATCGCCCAGCCGCTGGCGCAGGCGGCTGACCAGCAGGTCGATGGAGCGGTCGAAGATGTCGGCTTCGCGGCCCTGGGTCAGGTTCAGCAGCTGTTCGCGGCTGAGGACACGTTGCGGATGGTCGAGGAACACCCGCAGCAGGCGGTATTCGGCGCCGCTCAGGGCCACCAGGGTACCTTCGCTGTCGAGCAAGTGGCGCGCGGTGGTGTCCAGGCGCCATTGACCGAAGCCAAGCAGGCGGCTGCTTTCACTGATGGTCAGGTTGGGTGGCAGCATGCGCGTGCGGCGTAGCACGGCGTTGATGCGGGCGAGCAGTTCACGGGCCGAGAATGGTTTGGTCAGGTAGTCGTCGGCGCCCATTTCCAGGCCGATGATGCGATCGGTTTCGTCATTGCGTGCGGTCAGCATCAATACCGGGGTATTGCGGTGTTTGCCGGCGCGCAGCTCGCGGCACAACAGCAGGCCGTCGTCACCGGGCATCATGATGTCGAGCACGATCAGGTCGACGCTGTTGGCTTCGAGAAAGGCGCGCATCTGCCGGCCGTCGGCGACGATGCTGGTGCGCAGGCCGTTCTTCTTCAGGTAATTGCCGACCAGTTCGCGGATCTCGCGGTCGTCGTCGACGATCAGGATGTGATCGACGTGTTCCATGCGCTGCGTTCCTGTGCAAGTGGGGTTAAGCGCAGTGTACCGAGCGTGTTCGCGCTTGCCTGCGGGAGTTTGTATTGCAGTGTATCTGGCGCGGGCGCAGATACAGCAGGAAGCGCATCACAGCCTCGGGCGACACATACGGGATACCTGGCGGGCGTGAAATGGTTCTCACCGGGGAGCACGACTCCCCCTACCCAAGTGACACCCAGGAGAGATGCCATGAACGTCAAGACTTTCGCCAGCGCCAGCCTGTTCGCCGTGCTCAGCTTCGGCGCCATCGCCGCCCAGGCCGACACCGCCCCGATGCAGGACGACGAAGCCATGCAATACCGCTACGGCCAGCATCTGGATGTGAAGAAAGTGCTGTCGGTACAGGATGACCAGAGCAACGCTTGCGGCCTGGTCAACACCCGCATGGATTATCTGGACTCCCACGGCCGGCAGCAGAGCGTGCAGTACCGCACCTACGCCACCGGCGGTTGCCATGATAATTGATCGGCGGCTGATGCTGAAAATGGGTGGCTTTGCCCTGGCGTTGGTCGGCTTGGGCTTGGCCGGGCACCTGATGGCGCGCGACAGCTACGGTGCCATGCCGTCGCTGTCGGGCGCCAGCCAGTGGCTGAACTCGGCACCCTTGGACACCCAGGGGCTAAAGGGCAAGGTGGTGCTGGTGGACTTCTGGACGTGGGACTGCATCAACTGCCGGCGCAGCTTGCCGCATGTGAACGACTGGGCACGGCGTTATGCCGACCAGGGTCTGGTGGTGGTCGGGGTGCATACGCCAGAGTACGACTACGAGCATGATGTCGGCACCTTGCGCGACAAGGTGGCCAGGTTGGGCATCGGTTACCCGGTGGCGGTGGATAACGATCACAAAGTGTGGAATGCCTGGGGCAACCAGTTCTGGCCGGCGCATTATTTTGTCGACCGCAAGGGGCAGGTGCGCCATGTGCATGTAGGCGAGGGGGATTATGGCGGGCAAGAGCAGGTGATACAGGCTCTATTGGATGAAAAAGGATGACCTGCCTCCACAGATTGCACCGCCTGCAAGCTTCGTGCGGTTCCTGGGGGCGGGCTTGGCCCGCGAAGGGGCCCGCGCGGTGCATGGCACCGGCTTTGCCGGTGTTCGACGGGGCAAGCCCGCTCTCACAGAGTCCCTGCCAAATCACTACGTCACGATTTGTTCTATGAGAGCGGGTTTGCCCGCGAACTAGCCAACAGCGGTCTTTCAGCTGAAGCTGGCGAAATGCGCCTGCATCCGCGCCGCATCCGCCTGGCGGCCACTGAACAGCTCGAACGCTTTCACCGCCTGGAACACTGCCATGTTGCTGCCATCGAGTGTGCGGCAGCCCAGTGCGCGGGCGGCGCGCAGCAGTTCGGTTTCCAGCGGGAAGTAGATGATCTCGGCCACCCACAGCCGTGCATGCAGCAGCTCCACCGGCAGCGGTGTGCCCGGTAGCTTGGCCATGCCCACGGGTGTGGTGTTGACCAGGCCGTCAGCCTGCGCCAGCGCGTGGGCCAGGTCAGTGCCGACCACCGCGCGCCCGGCACCGAAATGAGTGTTCAGGTTGTCTACCAGCGCTTGCGCGCGGGCGGCATCCACTTCGAACAGCACCAGCCGCTCGACCCCTTCTCCCAGCAGGGCATGTGCCACTGCTGAACCGGCGCCACCGGCGCCCATCTGCACGACCTGACCGCGCGCTACGTCCGGTAGCCCGCGACGCAGGCCTTCGGCAAAGCCCAGGCAGTCGGTGTTGTGGCCGACCCGCTTGCCGTCCTTGAGCACCACGGTATTGACTGCGCCGATGCCGCGGGCCTCGTCCGACAGTTCGTCAAGCAGCGGCAGTATCGCCTGCTTGAACGGGTAGGTGATGTTGAGGCCGGTAAAACCGGTGTGCTGCGCTGCGTCGAGCAGGCTGGGCAGGGCGCTGTCGTCCAGTTGCAGCTGGTCGGCGTCGATCAGCCGATACAGGTAGCGCAGGGCCTGGGCGTCCCCTTCGTGTTCGTGCAGGGCGGGGGTGCGCGACAGTTGGATGCCGCGGCCGATCAGGCCGGCGAGGATGGCTTGCTGGCTCATGCGGTGCGCTCCTGGAACATTGCGGCGAAGTGGCTGATGGCCATGCGGTAGCCGTGGCTGCCGAGGCCGCAGATGACACCGACGGCGATCGACGAGACGAACGACACGTGGCGGAACGGCTCGCGCTTGTGCACGTTGGACAGGTGCACTTCGATAACGGGCACTTCACTGGCCACCAGGGCATCGCGAATGGCCACCGAGGTGTGGGTCCAGGCACCGGGGTTGATGACGATACCGGCGCAGCGGTTGCGCGCGGCGTGGATCCAGTCGATCAGTTCGCCTTCGTGGTTGGTTTGCCGGAACTCGAGGTCCAGGCCGTGGGCATGGGCAGTATCGGCACAGCCCTGGCCGACGTCGGCGAGGGTTTCATGGCCGTACTGGGCAGGCTCGCGGGTGCCCAACATGTTCAGGTTGGGGCCGTTGAGCACGAGAATAAGGGGCTTCATGACGGGCATCGCTTTGTTGTTGTTGGTTCTGCGTAGTTTTGTACTGACTGGTTAGTTTCGTCAATTGGACTAGATCGCCGTCCCGGGAAAGTGGGCGATTATCGAACCGTCGACGCACGCGGGCTGCTGTGAATGGATTACAGAATTGTAATTTCCCCGCCACCGCCCCGATAAGCACGGCTTTCTACAGTCCCTCGCCAACGCTTCGCCGACGAGGACCTGTCCGTGCCCATCCCCCGCAAGATCGCCTTGCTCTGCCTGTTGCTGGCCGGTGCCGCCAGCGCGCAGGCCAGCCAGAGCCTGAGCCTGCCCCAGGCGCTTGCCGCCGCCTTTGCCCGCAACCCGGAGCTGGCTGCGGCCGGCCGTGAAATCGGCATTGCCGATGGCGAGCGGCGCCAGGCGGGGCTTATCCCCAACCCGGAGCTGGCCTGGGAGGTCGAAGACACCCGTCGCGACACCAGCACCACCACCGTCACCCTCAGCCAGGCGTTGGAACTGGGCGGCAAGCGCGGCGCACGTATTGCCGTGGCCAGCGCCAGCCAAGCCATTGCCCAGCTCGACCTGGAGCGCCAGCGTAATGGCCTGCGGGCAGATGTGGTGCAGGCATTTCATGCCGCCTTGCGCGCGCAGACCGCGCTGGAGCTGGCGCAGCAGTCGCAGGCCTTGACCGAGCGCGGGTTGCGCGTGGTCCAGGGGCGAGTGACTGCCGGCCAGTCATCACCGGTGGAGGCCACCCGTGCCCGCGTGCAACTGGCCCAGGCCCAGGCCGAAGTGCGCCGCGCGCAGACCCAGCGCAGCGTGGCTTACCAAGCCCTGGCCCGGTTGACCGGTAGCTCGCTGGCGGGCTTTGACCAGCTGCAGGTGGCCAGTCTTTCGCCTGGCCTTGCACCCAACGCAGATGCCTTGCTCGCTCAAGTCGAACAGACCGTGGAGTGGCGCCTGGCTGCAGCCCAGGTCGAGCGTGGCGATGCAGGCTTGGGCTCGGAAAAGGCCCAGCGCGTTCCCAACCTCACCGTCAGCCTGGGTAGCCAGTACAGCCGCGAGGATCGCGAGCGGGTGAACGTGGTGGGCCTGTCCATGCCGCTACCGCTGTTCGACCGCAACCAGGGCAATGTGCTGGCGGCCGCGCGCCGGGCCGACCAGGCACGTGACCTGCGTAACGCCGTGGAGCTGCGCCTGCGCAGTGAAACCCATAGCGCCGTCAGCCAGTGGGCCACCGCCATGCAGGAAGTGGACGCCTACGACCGGACCATCCTGCCTGCTGCGCAGCAGGCAGTGGACACCGCGACCCGTGGCTTTGAAATGGGCAAGTTCGCCTTCCTCGATGTGCTCGACGCCCAACGCACGCTGATCGAGGCCCGCGGGTTCTACCTCGAGGCCCTGGCCTCGGCGACCGACGCGCGCGCGCAGGTCGAGCGCATCTACGGCGACCTCGATGGCCTTGGCAACCAATTGAACAGCAGGAGCAACAATGACTAACCCACGCAAGTTCGCCCTTCTGGCCGCCGCCATCGCTGCGCTGGGCATCGGCAGCCTGGCCTGGACCGGCAACCTCGGCCAGGCGTCGAAGGCGCAAACCCGCCACGCCGAGCTTGGCGCAGACAGCCACGACCACGCTGAGGAAAAGCCCACGGAAGGTCATGCTGAAGAAGGCCAGCTGCACCTGTCCACCGCGCAGATCGAAGCGGCCGGCGTGCAACTGACGGTCGCAGGCCCCCGTGAGCTGGGCACCGCCATCAGCTTCCCGGGGGAAATCCGCTTCGACGAGGACCGGACCGCCCACGTCGTACCGCGTGTGCCGGGTGTGGTCGAGGCGGTGCAGGCCGAGCTGGGTCAGGCGGTAACCCGCGGCCAGGTGCTGGCGGTGATTGCCAGCCAGCAGATCTCCGACCTGCGCAGCGAGCAGCAGGCTGCCCAACGCCGGCTGGAAATGGCGCGCCTGACCTTTCAGCGAGAACAGCAACTGTGGCAGGAGCGCATCAGCGCCGAGCAGGATTACCTGCAGGCGCGCCAGGCGCTGCAGGAGGCTGAGATCGCCTTCGCCAATGCTCGGCAGAAGGTCGCCGCCGTGGGCCCGGCCGGTGCCGGCAACCGCTATGAGCTGCGCGCGCCGTTCGATGCAGTGGTGGTGGAAAAGCACCTGAGCGTAGGCGAAGTGGTCGACGAGACCAGCAATGCCTTCACGCTGTCGGACCTGCGCCGGGTATGGGCGACCTTCGCCGTCGCCCCGCGTGACCTGGACAAGGTGGTGACCGGCCGCGAGGTCACGGTCAACGCGCCGGACCTGGGCGCCCGGGTCGAGGGCAAGGTCAACTACGTCGGCAGCCTGCTCGGTGAGCAGAACCGCGCCGCCACCGTGCGGGCCACCCTGGCCAACCCGAGCGGCGCGTGGCGCCCGGGCCTGTTCGTCAATGTTGCGGTCAGCGTCGAGCGCTTCAATGCTGCCGTGGCGGTGCCGGAAAACGCCCTGCAGACCTGGGAGGAGCAGACCGTGGTGTTTGCCCGTACCGAGGAAGGCTTCGAGGCACGGCCGGTACAGACCGGCCGCCGCGATGCCGGGCAGGTGGAAATCACCAGCGGCCTCGCCGCCGGTACCCAGGTAGCGGCCGCCGGCAGCTTTGTCCTCAAGTCGGAGCTGGGCAAGGGCTCAGCCGAGCACAGCCATTGATTACGGGGACACCTGCATGTTCGAACGCCTGATCCAATTTGCCATCGAGCAGCGCCTGGTGGTGATGCTGGCTGTGGTCCTGATGGCCGCGGTGGGTATTCACAGCTACCAGAAGCTGCCGATCGACGCAGTACCGGACATCACCAACGTCCAGGTACAGATCAACACTGCCGCCCCCGGCTACTCGCCGCTGGAGACCGAGCAGCGCATCACCTTCGCCATCGAAACCGCCATGGCCGGCCTGCCTGGGCTCAAGCAGACCCGCTCGCTGTCACGCTCGGGCCTGTCGCAGGTCACGGTCATTTTCGATGACAGTACCGATATCTTCTTCGCCCGCCAGCTGGTCAACGAGCGCTTGCAAGTGGCCCGCGAGCAGCTGCCCGAGGGCATAGAAGCCGGCATGGGGCCTATTTCAACCGGCCTTGGGGAAATCTTCCTGTGGACGGTGGAAGCCGAGGAGGGCGCTCGCAAGGCGGACGGCACGCCCTATACCCCGACGGACCTGCGGGTGATCCAGGACTGGATCATCAAGCCACAGTTGCGCAATGTGCCGGGGGTGGCCGAGGTAAACAGCATCGGCGGCCATGCCAAGCAGTACCTGATTGCACCGGAGCCCAAGCGCCTGGCGGCCTACAAGCTCACCCTCAACGACCTGATCGCGGCACTGGAGCGCAACAACGCCAACGTTGGCGCCGGCCATATCGAGCGCAATGGCGAGCAATTGCTGATCCGCGCCCCTGGCCAGGTGGCCTCGGCCGATGACATCGCCAACATCGTCATCGCCAGCATCGAGGGCTCGCCGATCCGCGTCAGCCATGTTGCCGAGGTAGGCCTTGGCGAAGAATTGCGCTCGGGCGCGGCCACCGAGAATGGCCGCGAGGTGGTGTTGGGTACGGTGTTCATGCTGATTGGCGAGAACAGCCGTACGGTGTCGCAGGCGGTTGCTGCCAAGCTGGTCGAGATCAACCGCAACCTGCCCAAGGGTGTGGTCGCGGTGACCGTGTATGACCGCACCAACCTGGTGGAAAAAGCCATTGCCACGGTGAAGAAGAACCTGGTCGAAGGCGCGATCCTGGTGATCGCCGTGCTGTTTCTGTTCCTGGGTAACATTCGCGCCGCGTTGATCACTGCCATGGTCATCCCGTTGTCGATGCTGTTCACCTTCACCGGCATGTTCAGCAACAAGGTCAGTGCCAACCTGATGAGCCTGGGCGCGCTGGACTTCGGCATCATCGTCGACGGTGCGGTGGTGATCGTGGAAAACGCCATCCGCCGCCTCGCCCATGCCCAGCAACGTCACGGCCGCATGCTGACCCGCGTCGAGCGTTTCCATGAGGTGTTCGCCGCTGCCCGCGAAGCGCGCCGGCCGCTGATCTACGGACAATTGATCATCATGGTGGTGTACCTGCCGATCTTTGCCCTGACCGGCGTCGAGGGCAAGATGTTCCACCCCATGGCGTTCACCGTGGTCATGGCGTTGCTCGGTGCGATGATCCTTTCGGTTACCTTCGTGCCGGCAGCGATTGCCCTGTTCGTCACCGGCAAGGTCAAGGAAGAAGAAGGGCTGCTGATGCGCACGGCGCGCCAGCGCTATGCCCCGGTTTTGGCCTGGGTGCTGAGCCGGCGCAAGCTGGCGTTCGCGGGTGCAGCCGGGCTGGTGCTGTTGTCGGGGGTGATGGCCGGCCGCATGGGCAGCGAATTCATCCCCAGCCTCAGCGAGGGCGACTTTGCCCTGCAGGCCCTGCGGGTGCCGGGCACCAGCCTGTCCCAGTCGGTGGACATGCAACAGCGTCTGGAACGGTCGATCATTGCCCAGGTACCGGAAGTGGAGCGGGTGTTTGCGCGTACTGGTACTGCCGAGATTGCCTCCGACCCGATGCCGCCCAATATCTCCGATGCCTACGTGATGCTGCGTCCGCGCGAGCAATGGGTAGACCCGGGCAAACCAAGGGAGGCGCTGATCGCCGAGGTGCAACGTGCTGCGGCCAGCGTGCCGGGCAGCAACTACGAGCTGTCGCAGCCGATCCAGCTGCGCTTCAACGAGCTGATTTCCGGGGTGCGCAGCGATGTGGCGGTGAAGTTGTTCGGTGACGACATGGAGGTACTCAACCGTACTGCCGCGCAGATCGCCAGCAGCTTGCAGAACGTACCAGGTGCGTCCGAGGTAAAAGTGGAGCAGACCACCGGCCTGCCGGTGCTGACCATCGACATCGACCGCGACAAGGCTGCCCGCCATGGCCTGAACGTGGGCGATGTGCAGGATGCCATCGCCATCGCCGTGGGTGGCCGCAAGGCCGGGACGTTATATGAGGGCGACCGCCGTTTCGACATGGTGGTGCGCCTGTCGGAAACTTTGCGCACCGACGTCGACGGGCTGGCCAGCCTGTTGATTCCGGTACCGGCCAGTGCTGCGGTGGGGGGTGGGCAAATCGGCTTCATCCCGTTGTCGCAGGTTGCCACGCTGAACCTGCAACTGGGGCCGAACCAGGTCAGCCGGGAGGATGGCAAGCGGGTGGTGGTGGTCAGTGCCAACGTGCGTGGGCGTGACCTGGGTTCGTTCGTCGAAGAGGCCGAACAGACCCTGCTTGGCCAGGTGCAAATCCCGCCGGGTTACTGGACACGTTGGGGTGGCCAGTTCGAGCAACTGCAGTCGGCGGCCGAACGCTTGCAAGTGGTGGTACCGGTAGCCTTGTTGTTGGTCATGGCGCTGCTGCTGATGATGTTCAACAACCTCAGGGATGGCCTGCTGGTGTTTACCGGCATTCCGTTTGCCCTGACCGGCGGGGTGCTGGCGCTATGGTTGCGGGACATTCCGTTGTCCATTTCTGCCGGCGTCGGGTTCATTGCCCTGTCGGGTGTGGCGGTGCTCAACGGTTTGGTGATGATTGCCTTTATCCGCGGCCTGCGCGAGCAAGGGCGGCCACTGCGCGCGGCGGTGGAAGAGGGGGCGCTGACCCGTTTGCGGCCCGTGCTGATGACCGCGCTGGTGGCGTCGCTGGGGTTCATTCCGATGGCCCTGGCGACCGGGACCGGCGCTGAAGTGCAGCGGCCACTGGCAACGGTCGTGATTGGCGGGATTCTGTCTTCCACTGCGCTGACCTTGCTGGTGTTGCCGGCGTTGTATCAGTGGGCGTATCGCCGCGAAGAGGTGCAGGAGGGCTGAAATCATTGGGGCCGCACAGCGGCCCCAAACGCTCAAACGGTACCCTGCGCTCCTGGCCGCATACCGTCCACCCCGGGTTCATCATGCAACGAAATCCGTGATGTCTCTGGCAACGCCAACCCACCGACCAGCGCCACCAGCGCAATCGCCACCAGGTAGAACGCCGGTGCCAGGCTGCTGCCGGTCTGCCCGATCAGCCAGGTTGCCACCAGCGGCGCGGTACCACCGAACAGGGTATAGGCCACGTTGTAGGTAATCGCCGAGGCGGTGTAGCGGGTGCGGGTAGGGAAGCTCTCCGAAAGCAAGGCTGCCGTCACCACGCCACTGCACAGCGCACCTACCGCCAGCAGAATCACCCCCAGCAGCGCCCCCGAGATCGACCCCGAACTGGCCAGCCAGTAGGCCGGGAACACGCACAGCATGACCCACAGGCAGGTAAAACCGATAGTCTTGCGCCGCCCGACGCGGTCCGAGAATGCGCCGGCCAGCGGGCAGCCAACGGCGGCGAACAGCAGGGCCACGGTGGTGACCAGCAGCGACTGTGCCCGGCTCAGGTTGCCGACCAGTTGCAGGTAGGTGGCGAAGTAGGTGGTGAACATGTAGAACGACAGCGCCGTCAGCGAAATGAACGCCCCCAGGTTGCGAATCGCCCGGCCATGATGGCGCAGGGTTTCCTTGAGCGGCGAATGTTCATGCTCCTTGCCTTGGGCTACCGCTTCACGGAACGCCGGGGTTTCCTCCATGCGCCAACGCAAGTACAGGCCAACCAGGCCCAGCGGCGCGGCAATCAGGAACGGAATACGCCAGCCCCAGGCATTCATCGCCTCGCTCGACAGGCTGGCTTCCAGGCCATAGGCGATCACCGCTGCACAGGCAAATGCGGAAAAGGTCGATACCGGCACGAAGCTGCCATAAAAGGCGCGCTTGTCGTTGGGCGCGTGCTCCATCAGGTAGGCGCAGGCCCCGGCATACTCGCCACCTGCAGAAAAGCCCTGCAGGCAGCGCGCCAGGGTCAGCAACGCCGGGGCGGCGAGGCCGATGCTGGCGTAGGTCGGCAGCAGGCCGATCAAGGTAGTTGAGCCGGCCATCAGCAGGATGGTCAGCGACAGGATGCGCTTGCGCCCCAGGCGGTCGCCGAGGGCGCCGAACACGATGCCCCCCAACGGGCGCAGGGCAAAGGCCACGGCAAATACGGCAAAGGTCTTGAGCAAGGCCACGCTGGCGTCTTCACTGGCAAAGAACTGGCTGGCGATCATCGTGGCGAGAAAGCCGTAGACGGCGAAGTCGAACCATTCGACGAAGTTGCCGATGGCCGACGCGGCGATCACCCTGCGCAGGGTGGCGGGGGATACCTCGTGAGGTGCGGACATGCGTGTGCTCTCCGGTTCCATTGGCAGGCATGATGAAAGTGGCGCGGTCAGGCCGCGCCATCATTGTTGTGCTAGCCAGTAGATTACCGGGCGCTGCAAAGCGCTTTGTCGAGGACGACCTCGGGATACCTGAATAAGCCGCCGCAGCGGTTTACGCCGGCCGACTCCAACGGGTCGGCGTGGCGAGCAGGCGCCGCGCAGGTGGGGAGGTTCAGAAACGCATATCCAGCGCCAGCTCGAAGGTGCGCGGTGGCCCCATGTAGTACTGGCTGTTGTAGGCCTGTTTGGCATACACCTCGTCGGTCAGGTTGCGGACCCGCCCGGTCAGCGTGGTGTGCGCATCCAGCCGATAGCGGGCGAACGCGCCGAACAGCGTATACGCCGGGGCCTTCAGGCTGTTGGCGTTATCGGCGTACACCGAGCCTACGTAGCGCCCGTCTGCCCCTACTGACCAGGCCGATGACAGGCTGTAGGTCAGCCACAGGTTGGCGACGTTGGCCGGCACGTTCACTGGCGCATTGCCCTTGCGCGACACCGACACGCCGTTGACCGCCTCATTGAACTCATCGTACTGCGCATCGACATAGGCGTAGTTGGCCTCGGCCAGCAACGTTGGCGTGACCTGCAAGCGCCCGGACACCTCGACCCCGCGCGAGGTCTGTTGCCCGGCCTGCACCGTGAGGTTGGCGTCGTTGGCGTCGCGCACGGCAAAGTCCTTGCGCACGATCTGGTAAAGCGCCAGCGTAGCCGCGCCACGGCCGTCGAGGAAGTCGAACTTGCTGCCCACTTCCCATTGCTCGCCCTTGGACAGGTCGAACAGCCCGACGTTGGAGTAGGTTGCGGCCGCCAACGAACCGGCTGGCAGGTCGGCGGAGGTGCTGTACTGGGCGTAGAGGCTGGCCGAAGGTGTCAGCGCGTAGGTCAGGCCGACGCGCCCGGACAGCGGTTCCCAGCGCCGTTCGAAATACGCCGGCGAAGTGGGCGTCACTGCACCGTAGTTGGTCACTTCCATGTTCAGGTAGTCGTACCGCAGGGCAGTCAGCAGGGCCAGACGTTCGGTCAATTGCAGACGGTTTTCGGCAAACACTGCACGGTTGCTCACTTGGTGACGGCGCTGCTTGGTCAGGCCAGCGTTTACGCCTGGTATGTCATCGAAGCTACCGGGGTCGAAGTGCTCGGCATCGACCACATCGGTCCAGCTGCCCGAGGTGGGGGAGAGGGTCTGGCGCATGCGCGAGTATTCAAGCCCCAGCGACCACTGGCTGGCCAGGCCGAGCAGGTGGTTGTCGTGGCGCAGTTCGATGCGGTCGCCCAGCAGGTTCTGGTCGTGGCGCTGCAGGTACGGGCTGCTGCGCTGAACCTGGCCACCGGGCGTGTAGGCATAGCGTTCCAGATTGCGGTAATCGCGCTGGGCATTGTAGTGGTACAGCGTGTTCTGCACGCTGGTGCTGTCACTGATCTGGTAGTCGAGGATCGACCGCAGCCAGCGCACCCGTTGCTCATACCGACCGTCGCCAACGTTGTAATTTTCAAAGCGGCGACTCTTGTCGATTTTCATCGTACTGCGCCCGGGCAGGATCGGCGACCCCCAATAAGGGCTGTCTTCGCGGTCTTCCTGGTACTCCAGCGACAGCGTGTGGGTCAGGTTGGGCGCGAGGTCGCTGAGCAGCGAGAAGGCCAGGCTGTCGGTGCTGCGCTCGTTACGGTCGACATAGCCATTGCCGTGGCCGCGGCTGAAATCCAGACGCATGAAGTGGCGGGCATCGGCGGGGTTGCTGGCCAGCGCCTGGTTGATGCCGAAGGCCACTTCGCTGTCGTCGAAACTCCCGTAGCGGATACGCCCGTCAAGGGTTTGCTGGTCGCGGCTGGCCAGCTTGGTGATGTAGTTGATCGAGCCACCTACCGCCCCCGCGCCGTGCAGGAATGACGACGGCCCACCGATCAGTTCGACGCGGTCGAGCACCCAGGCATCTACCGGCCGTGTGGCGCTGCTGTAGCCCAGGTTGATGCCGTTGTACAGCTGTGTGACCTGGTTCTGGGTGAAGCCGCGGTACGCGACGAAGCCGCCGAAGCCGGGGTTGGCCGAGGCGTTGACGCCGGTCATGGCGTTGATCACGTCCTGGCTGTCCTTGGCGCCGCGTTCTTCGATGAGGCGGCGGTCCGAGACGCTGACCGAGGCCGGTGTTTCCCGCGCGGTGAGGCCCAGCCGCGAGCCGGTGCGGATCGGCTCGTCCAGTTGCACACCGCTGGGGTTTTCGCGTTCACCGTCGATGGTGGTGGCGCTGAGTTCCACGGCGGCGTTGTCCGCCCAGGCAATGCTGCAGGTGCCCATGAGGAGCACCAGAGAGGTATTGCGAAGCATGTTGGCAAGTCTTCCATGCAAAGATCATGGCTGACGGCGAGCGCGCAGGCAGGCGCGCCCGGCTGAAGTCAGGCGAAATGAAGTGAGGCTGCGTGGAAGACGGCGGGGGAAGCGCGGGGGTTGAGGGCGGGGCGTTGATAGCGCGGCGGTGGTTGTGCCCAGCTGCGGACCACGATTGGCGAAGTGGCAAAGGCTTGCGCCGGGGTGAATGACCAGCCGCCGCTGCTGAGCGGTACGGCCAGGCCGAACGAGGAGCACACCGGGCAGTCGAGCTGGGCCATGTGCTGGTCGCCGCCGGCGCCGTCGAGGTCGATGGCAACGCCATGCTCGCTGTTGATCGAGCAAAAGCCACCTTCCAGGCCGGCCAGGCGCAGGCCGCCCATCTGGCCGTGATGCAGGCCACACAGCAGCAGGCTGAACAGGACGCTGGCGTAAAGCGTCCAGGCCGTCAGCGTGCGGGTGTGCCGGGAAATGTTCATGGCGGCGAATCTACCATTCGGCTGAGGGGCCGGGTAGCCTTTTCGCCGCGGATTTTTCGGCTGCTGTGCAGCCCGCTCGATCGGTCCCGAGGGGGCGCGGGTTCCTGGGGTAATCAGGCAGCGCGCTCGAGCACATCCAGCAAATCGACGAACTCCAACGCCAGTCTGTGCCGCGGGGCCAGGTGCACCAGCGGTACCGAGGCCTGGTGCGACTCACGCATCTTGATCGAGTTGCTCAGGTACACCGGCAACACCGGCAGGCCTTCGCTGCGTAACTGCTCGACCAGGGTATGGTGCAGCGCAGTGCGCCCGGCGAACTGGTTAACCACCACCCCCTCCACTTGCAAGGCCGTGTTGTGGTCCTGACGCAGCTCTTCGACCTCGGCCATGACGCTGTGCAGTGCCTGGCGCGAGAAGCTGTCGCAGTCGAACGGGATCAGCAGGCGCTCCGCTGCCACCAGTGCGCTGAAGGTGTAGAAGTTCAGTGCCGGCGGGGTGTCGATATAGATCCGCTCGTAGTCCTCGCCAAGCTCCACCAGCAGCTTGCGCAGCTTGTTGATCTTGAACTTGCTCTCCAGCTTGCCTTGCAGGTCGCTGAGGTCGGGGCTGGCGGTGACCAGGTGCAGATTGCTGTACCGGGTTTCGGTGATCGCCACGCGGTGCTTCTTGCCGGCAGCGGCGACCGGCGACAAGGTCTGCCGGAAGAAGTCGGCGATGCCGGCGGGAATGGCGTCATTGACCAGGCCGGTCAGGTAATAGGTGGCATTGGCTTGCGGGTCGAGGTCGACCAGTAACGTCCGGTAGCCCTCGGCGGCACTGGCCGCGGCGAGGTTGCAGGCGATGCTGGATTTACCGACGCCACCTTTCTGATTGAAAACCACACGACGCATGAGACGCTCATCCATGAAATGAAAATGTCAGGTTGGGGTCAATCCTATGACTGAAAGGCGACAGTTTTATGACAAGGATTGTTACAACCCACAGTTTCATCTGCGTCTGGACCGGCCCTTTCGGCGGACGGCGGAAACAGGCGGTTCAGGAAGTGACTACCCGATTACGCCCCTCCTGCTTGGCCCGGTAGAGGGCCTGGTCAGCCTTACCCAGTGCCTCCGCCGGCTCGCTCCCGGCCTCGCCATCCCAGTACGCCACCCCCAGCGACAACGTCACCGCGCCCACCGGCTCCACCGGCGTACCCTGCACCGACACCCGGAGGCGCTCGGCCACCACCGCTGCCACTTCCAGGCCGGCCCCTGGCAGCAGCATCAGGAACTCCTCACCCCCGGTACGGCACAGCAGGTCGCCCTCGCGGCAACCACGCCGCATCAACTCCGCCAGCCGGCGCAGCACCTGGTCGCCCACCTCGTGCCCAAAGTTGTCATTGACCCGCTTGAAGTGGTCAATATCCAGCACGATGGCCGAAAACGCCCGCCCTTCGGCTTCCAGTAGCGAGAGGCTGAATTCCAGGCTGCGGCGGTTGCCGAGGCCGGTCAACGGGTCGGTCTGGGCATCACGATTGAGCCGGCCAATACGCTCCTGCAACAAGTTCAGGCCGAACAGCAGCGCGCGTTTGAGTTCTGCCGCCTCGAAGTACCAGGCCCGCACCCGGTGCAGGCGCTCGTCGGTGCCGACCCGGTCCATGGAGCGGGCGCCAGCGGCCAGTTGCCAGAGTGGCCGGGCGATGGTCATCGCCAGCCACCACAGCAGCAGGCTGCCTACCAGTGCCAAGGGCGCGGAAATGCCCACCACATTCAGTATCAGCGAGTTCAGCGGCATTGTGGTCTGCGCCAACGGCTGCTGCGCCACCACGCCCCAGCCGGCACTGGGGACAGTGGCGTAGCCCGCAAGTACTTCGACGCCCTGGCTGTTGGTCAGTTGCCGCGTGCCGCTGGTCAATGTCGTCAGCTGGTCGATCAGCGCGTTGCCCTCTACCACCGTACCCACCCGCTGGCTGTTGGGGTGGTACAGCAACCGGCGGTTGCGATCGACCACATACAGGTACGAGCCGTCCTGGTGGAAGTGCTCGCCCAGCAGGCTGTTGAGGATGTTGCGTTCGCGCAGGTACAGGCTGCCGCCGACGTACCCGAGGTAGCGCCCGTTGCTGTCGAAAATCGGGTGAGACAGCACCACTACCAGGTTGTTGGCCGCTGATAGAAAGGGTGTGGAAACCAGCGGGCGGCGTTCCTGCAGTGCCTCTTTGGCGCCGGGCGACTGCATGCGGGTGCCGACCAGGTGGCGAAGCGGGGCAGGGGATATCGCCAGCAGCATGCCGCTGGCGTCGATCACGAATGTGGAATTGAAAGCCATGCCCTGGCCAAGCACGCGGTCGGTCTCGTCCTGCAGCGCAGCGGCGTCGCTCAGTTGCCGGGCTTGAACGCTGGCGCTGTAGGTCAGTTGTTGCAAGGCGCTGGCGATAAAGGTCTCGGTGATGCTGGCCAGCTTGGTCGCATACACCCGGTTGGCCTCCAGGGCGTGGTCGATCAGCAATTGGCGCTGTACCCGGTAGCTGGCGAAATAGCTGGCGCAGAGCATCACCACGGCGGTAAGGGCGCAGAGCACCAGAATGAGTGTACGTAGATCCAGGCGCAATCCGTGCTTGGCGTGTGGCAATCCTGACCTCGGGTGATTGGGTTACGGAATGGGGATGACCTTGCCGGCCACGTTCAGGAGCCTGACTTTTCCAGCGCGTTCAACTCGTCTTCCACCTGCTGCATGCGCTGCTCGACCAGCGCCTGGACCTTCGTGTCGCGGGCGGTCTCGCGCATCAGGCCGGTGAGTTTTTCGCTGAGGCGCTTGCCGGCTTCGGTGTCTTCCAGGGCGCGGGCCTTGGCCGGGTCCTGGGTGGCCGCGACAATGGTGGCGAACTCGGCGTCACTGAAGTTCTTTTCGCTGTACAGGCGGAACAGGTCCTGGCGCTGGTCCTCGACGGTGAGGTGCTTGCGCAGCACATCCTGGATGGTCGCTTGCGATAGCTGCGGGTGCGTGCGCCCGAGCAGCCCGGCCATGCGTTCGATGTTATGCGTGTAGGCATCCTGCAACGGTAACTGGGCAAGGATCTGCTCTTCACGGGAGGGTTTCTGCTCGCAGGCGGTGAGGGCGGCAGTCAGCAACAGTGGCAACAGCAACTTCGGGAGGCAAGGCATGGGGTGGCCTGGTCGGGCAGTGAAGAATGTCGATTATAACGATGTCCGCCTGGTCGCGACGAGCCCTGTGATTTGCCTTGAGCGGCGTGCTGCGGTAGAACCTTGCCCTCCCGACCATTGCCGATAGCCTCATGCCGACCTGGACCCTGCAACCTGTGGCGCGCAGCGCCATTGCCGAAGTGCTGGCGTTTGTCGACAGCGCCCGCCGCCAGCTGTTTCCGATGCTGACGAACGCCCCTGTGCCACGCGACCTGGCGCAATTCGCCGAAACCTATCTGGAGGGCGAGGGCTGCTTCCTGGAGGCCCGCGATAACGGGCGACTGGTGGCGGTGATTGGTTACCTGCCCTATGACCATCGTTTCGCCCAACTTGATTATCACGCCGAGCGGGTTGTCGAAGTGGTGCGCCTGTTCGTGTTGCCGGACTACCGCCGGCATGGCCTGGCGGGCGCGTTGTTCGGTGCACTGCGCGAGCGGGCGGTACAGGCGGGCATTGGCTGCCTGTACCTGCATACCCATCCATTCCTGGCCGGTGCAATTGCATTCTGGGAGCGGCAAGGGTTCGTGGTGGTGGATGTGGAGCAAGATCCGGTCTGGCAGACCACGCACATGCAAATGCGCCTGCGCTGACCTGTGCGAAAGCGCCTACAACGGCGCTTTCGGGGTGATCGACGGGTTCATTTAAAAAACTTCATGGCTTGCTTGTCCTCCCCGGTTCAGGCAACGCGATCTGTCAAAAACCGCCCGAAATCGGCCACTCCACCGCCAGCCGTATCTGGTCACCATCCAGCTCCGCCTGGGCCGTGTTCCCACGGTGCACGTTATGCCGCAGCGAGAACGTGGTGCCCTTGGCCTTGCCGCCCTGTACCACGTAGCGCGCCTCCAGGTCGCGCTCCCAATGCTTGCCACCTTTGCCATAACCCAAGTACGCATACCCGCCATCGGGGTCGACGTGCGTGCCATCGATATCAAACCCGCGCACGTACAACGCCGTCAGGTTCAACCCGGGCACGCCGTAGGCACCCATGTTCAAGTCGTAGCGCGCCTGCCACGACTTTTCGTTTGGCGCGTTGAAGTCCGACATCTGCACCGCATTGGCAATGAAGATCGCCCCCCGCGTCACGTAGTCGAATGGCGTGTTGCCGTCTACTTGCTGCCAGCCCAGGCTGAAGCCGTGTGGCCCTTGGTTGTAGCGCGAGACCAGGCTCCAGGTGGTGTTGTCGATACGCCCGGACAGCGCCTTGCCAGTGTCGGTGGTGCGGTACAGGTTGAGGTCCAGGCTGACGCTGCGGCGGTCATCCAGTGCCTGGCTGAGGGTGCCGCCCAGGTAGTGCTGGTTCCAGCTGTCTGCATAGCGCGAGGTGTACAGGCTGCCGCTGAAGGCAGCGCTGGGGTTCCACACTGCGCCGGCCAGGTCGAAGCTGTTGCCCTGCCGGCCGTTGGAGTAGTTCACCACAAAGCCCTGATCGTGGCTGGAAGCGTTGCGGTCGGTGCTTTCGTTGAAGTGCCCTGCCACCAGCTTGAGGGCGTCGAACGCGTTGCTGGTGAGAAACCAACCGGTGGCGGTCTCGGGCAGCAGGCGGCTGTCTGAAGAGCTGAACACCGGGGTCTTGACCCGCTGCTCACCGTAGGACAGCACGGTATTGGCCATGCGCAGTTTCACTGCCGCGCCCCCACGGCTGTATTCGTTCTTCGGGTGACCGTCGTTGTCGACACCCAGCAAACGCGCCTTGCCGGCGCGCCCTCCGCCGCTGTCGAGTTGCACGCCCAGGTAGGCATGGGCATCGACCCCGACACCAATCAGCCCTTGGGTGAAGCCGGACTGGAAGGTGCCCATCAAGCCATACGCCCATTCCTCGGCTTTGCCATTGCGCGCGTTACGCGGCTTGTAGGCATTGCGCGCAGCACTGTTACGCCCGCCGTGCTTGTAGTCACGCTGGTCGAACACGCTGCGGTTGAGAATGCTCCAGCTGCCATCTTCGATGAAACCGTGGCTTAGCGCTTGGGCGGAGTCGGCCAGGGCGACAGGCGCCAGGCTCAACAGGGGCAGAGCCCACAACAGCCGGCTCATTGCCCGGCCTCGAGCTTTTGCAGTTGCAGGGCCAAGCGCGCCTTGGCCCGGGGTGGCAAGCTGGCGGGTATTTGCGCTGCGGGCGCGTCACCCACCCGGATCACCATGACCATGCCCATCGCCAGGTGCGGAATGCACTGGATGCCGTATACGCCTGGCACGCTGAAGGTTTGCTCGAACGGTTGGTTCAGCTTGCTTTTGAACGCTGTGGCCCCGGCAGGTAGCAGGCCTGCCATACTGGCGGCGTTGTGCCCGTTCTGGGTTGGCAGGAAGCGCACGCTGTCACCTGGCGCAATGCGCAGGTGGTCGGGTTCGTAAACCATGGCGCCGTCGCTGCCGCGGTTGAGCATTTTCACTTCATGGACTTCGGCCTGCGCGGCCGGGGCAAGCAGGGCGCTGGCGAGCAGCAGGGCGACAGGGCGCAACAGCATGGGCAGAACTTCCTGGTTCAGGGGGCGCGAAAGCGCAGGATGCGCGCGCCGTCGTAAGGGTCGGTAAGGTAGTGGGCGTGGACGCCGAAGGTGCTCAGCAGAAGGCCCGGGGTAAGCACCTCGAAAGGGGCGCCCAGGGCGACCAGGCGGCCTTTGTCGAGTACCGCGACACGGTCGCAGGTAAGTGCCTGGTTGAGGTCGTGCAGGGCCACCAGGGTGGTGACTGGCAGTGCCTGCACTTGTTGCAGCAGGCTCAACTGGTGCTGGATATCCAGGTGGTTGGTGGGCTCGTCCAGCAACAGGACCTGCGGCCTCTGCGCCAGGGCGCGGGCGATGTGCACGCGCTGGCGCTCGCCGCCGGACAGCGAACCCCACAAGCGGGTGCGCAGGTGCAGGGCATCAAGGTCGGCCAAGGCTTGCTCGACGATGGCGCGGTCGTCCCGGGAGAACGGTGCCAGGGCTGAAAGCCACGGCGTGCGGCCCAAGGCAACCGCATCGAACACGTTGATCGCATCGAGGGTATCGGCCTGCTGTTCGACCAGTGCCAACGCCTGGGCGACCCGTCGGCGAGGCATGTGTGCCAGTGGTTCACCCATGAGTTGCACGCTGCCGCTGGCAGGCTTGCGCAGGCCAGCCAGCAACTTCAGCAGCGAGGACTTGCCCGAACCGTTGGGGCCCACGATGCCTAGGGTTTCCCCGGCAACGACACCCAGGTCGATATCGCTGAGCACACTATTGCCGGCCAGCTGCAAGCCCAGGCCCTGGCAGCTGAGTGGCGATAGCGTAGCCGCACACATCACCGTCATGGGCGCCCCCTGCGGCTGACCAGGATCAGGGCGAAGACCGGTGCACCGATCAGCGCAGTCACCACGCCCACCGGAATCACCTGGCCCGTGATTAGCGTGCGCGAAAGGATATCGGCGGCGATCAGGAACAACGCGCCGCCCAATGCACTGGCGGGCAGCAGTCGGCTGTGCCCGGGGCCGAGCAGCAGGCGCAGGGCATGGGGGATTACCAACCCGACAAATCCGATGGCGCCGACGATAGATACCATCACCGCCGTCACCAGCGCAGCACAGCTGATCAGCAGCAACTGGGTACGCCGCACCGGGATGCCTAGCGAGGCTGCCGAATCGGCGCCGAAGGTGAACGCATCCAGCGCGCGGCGATGCCACAGGCACACCAGCAAGCCGAACAGCGCTACCGGCACGGCCAGATACACCGAAGGCCAGCGCACGCCGCTGAGGTTGCCCAGCAGCCAGAACAGGATGCCACGCGCCTGCTCGGCGGTGGCTGACTTGGTAATCAGGAATGCGGTCAGGGCGTTGAACAGTTGCGAGCCGGCGATACCGGCCAGAATCACTGGGGCATTGTTGCTGCTCGGGCCGGCCGCGCGGGCCAGCACCAGCACCAGGGCGAAAGCCGCCAGGGCACCAATGAAGGCCCCGGCAGACATGCTCAAGGCAAGGCTACCCAGGCCTAGCAGGCCGACCAGTACTGCACCGGTCGAAGCACCGGCAGACAGGCCCAGCAGGTAAGGCTCGGCCAGTGGGTTGCGCAACAGGGCCTGGAGAATCACGCCGCAGGTGGCCAGGCCGGCACCGCAGGCCGCCGCGACCAGCGTACGGGTCAGCCGGTAGTTCCAGACGATGCCGGCATCGATCGGATCGACCGGGTAACCGGCCTGCCACAGGTGGTTGGCCAGCACCTGGCCGACCACGCTGGGGGACAGGTTGGTTTCGCCAATGGCAGTCCCGGCCAGCAGGGCCGCCAACAGGGCTGCCAGGGCAACGGCAGTGCAGGGTAACAGTCGACTGATCACTGGCTGGCTTTACCGCTGGCAAAGGCTGCCGACAACGTCTGCACCCCACGGAACAGGCGGATGCCGGCCTGCATGGCATCGGCGTCGAGGATGATGATGCGGTCGTGCTTTACCGCATCCATGTTGCGGGTTACCGGGTCGCTGCGCAGGAATTCCAGCTTTTTCTGGTAATCGTCGGCCGGGAAGCGGCGGCGGTCCATGCGGGCGATGATCAACCAGGTGGGGTTGGCCTTGGCCAGGGTTTCCCAGCCTACGGTGGGCCATTCCTCGTTGGATTCGATAACGTTGCGCACACCGAGGGTGCGCAGCATGAAGTCCGCCACACCCTGGCGGCCGGCCACGTAGGGGTCGATGTCCAGGTCGGCGCTGGAGAACCAGAACAGCGCCGAGGTCGTCGACAGGTCCTTGCCGGCCAGTTGCGCCCTGGCGCTGTCCAGACGGCCTTTGAGCTCAGCGTTCAGCGCCGTGCCGCGGGCCTGTACGTCGAAGATTTCCGCCAGTTGGCTGACGCTCTTGTAGATGCTGTCGACCTGGAACGCCTGCAGGCGAGTGCCATCGGCGCCCACCAGGTTGTCTTTGCCTTCGCAGTCCGATGGCAGCAGGTAGGTGGGGATCTTCAGCTCGTCGAACTGCTCGCGGGTACCGACTACGCCCTGGGCGCCGACCATCCATTCGAACTGCACCGCTACCAGTTGCGGGCGCTTGCCCACCACGGCCTCGAAGCTGGGGTCGTTATCAGCCAGGCGCGGTACCTTGGCGTTCACGGCCTGATACTCGGGCAGCACGTTGTTGAACCACAATGAGGTACCAGCCAGCTTGTCGCCCAGGCCCAGTGCGTAAAGCATTTCGGTGCCAGCCTGGCCGATGGTGACCGCACGCTGCGGCGCGTGGGCGAAGGTCTGCGGTTTGCCGCAGTTGTCGACCGTCAGCGGGTAGTGGGTGGCAGCGGCCTGGGCCAGGCCGGTGAGGCCGAGGCCGGCGAGCAGGGTGGCGAAACGGGGCAGCATGCTGGGCGATCTCCTATCGGACAGTTCACGGAATGAACGCACGGACAGGCATCGCCGAGCCCCCGCTGGCCGCAGGGGCAACACTGATGGCCAATCCCGGACACCCCGCCGGTTGGTGAATGTAGGCCGGCAGGTCTCCTGACTGGTGCGTCTTCACCTGGCCCCGGCCTTCCCGAGTCAGCGACTCAGTGGCATTGATGGAGCAGGCTCGGCACCTACAGTTGCGGGGGCAGTTCCGTTTGGCCCGTATTGGCGGGCCTGGGATTCCCTATTAATTCCGTGGTGGAAACCGGCGGCCCGCATGGTAGACCATCGCGGCGCCGGGTGAAAATGCTTTTCAGAAGTACTTCAGCCAGCCGATATCACGGCGGCGCTGCTTCAGCCGGGCGAACCAGCGCACCGGCAGGTACAGCGAAACCGCCAACAGCAGGGCGCCCAGCCACACCGCCGCAATGCCGTCGAAGCCGAAATAGTCGCCATGGTTGAGGCCGAACAGTGCCACGCTGGCCAGGTACAGCAATTTCAGTACATACAGGTGCAGCAGATAGAAGAACATGGGTGCTGCACCGAACACCGCCAGGACGCTGATCCAGCGTGCCTGGCCGGCGCGTTCGAAGGCGCGCAGCAACAGCAGGCCGCAGCTCAGGGTGAGGGCCAGGAACAGCAGCGAGGGCGGGTATTTGGTGATGTTGAAGAAGCTCATCAGGGTTTGCGTCAACGTGGGGTAGCCGCTCCACGGCGCTTCACCATAACCGTTGAACATGCGCAGCGCGACAAAGCCCAGCAGCGCGAGCAGCCCGGCCAGCAGCAAGCGGTGCTGGCGTTGATCTGCCTGGCTGCCACGGGCAAACCAGGGGCCCAGGCCGTAGCCGAGGGCGATGACGCCGATCCACGGCAGCACCGGGTAGGACGTGCGCAGGCGCAGGTGTTCGGAATACTCCAGCCAACCGCGGTCATGCAGGATCGCCCACGGCACGTGCAGGGCCGATTGCACGCCAAAGTGCAGGCTGTCGAGCAGGTTATGGCCAGCGATGATCACCGCCGCCAGTACCAGCAGCGCCGCGCGTGGCAGCCACACCAGCAGTGACAGGGCGATCATGCTGACGCCGATGGCCCAGATGACCTGCAGGTAGATCACGCTGGGTGGCAGCTGGAAGGTCCAGGCGAAGTTGACCAGCGTGAATTCCAGCACCACCAGGAACAGCCCGCGCTTGAACAGGAACGCCGAGACATCGCTGCGGCTTTGGTGTTTTTCGCCGTACAACCAGGCCGACAGGCCGGTCAGCAGCACGAACACTGGCGCACACAGGTGGGCCAGGGTGCGGCTGACGAACAGCGACGGCTCGGTGGTGTCGATGGCCATCGGGTCGCTGACCTGGCGGTGCAGGAAGAAGGTCTCGCGGACGTGGTCCAGGAGCATGAACAGGATCACCAGCCCGCGCAGGGCATCGATGCTCTGCAGGCGCTGGGTTAGCAGGGTGGGGGTGGCGCTGGCGCTTGTCATGGAGGGTCGCTGATGGGAATTGATGTCAAGTGAAACGTTATCTTATAACTAAATGATTAGGTTTTGGTAGCGGTTTCTTGTGTTGCCTGCACCGGCCTCTGCGCGGGTAAGCCCGCGATGAGGTGAGTACAGGCACGTCAGCTCAGAAGCTGTAATCCACCGTCGCGAAATACGAGCGTGGCATCCCCATCAACCACTGCTGCCCGCTGAACGCCGATTGCACGTACTCGCGGTCGAACAGGTTATTCAACTGCAACCCCAGCCTCACATCGGGCCGAACCTGCCAGGCGACATTGGCATCCACCACGGTGTAGCCGGGGGCGCTCTGGGTATTGGCAGTATCGGCATAACGCGCATCCACATACCGCGCCCCAATGCCTGCTTGCACTTGCTGGCCGAAGCCTTTGCTCAGCCACAGGTTGGCAGCACGCCGTGGCACGTTGGCCGGCCGGTTGCCGGCACGGTCCTGCACCATGTCGCCCACCCGTTCGTCAAAGTCGTCATAGCGGGCGCGGACCAGCGAGGCGTTGGCCGACACCTGCCACTGGTGGGGCAGTGCCAGCTCCAGGGTCGCCTCCAGGCCATCGGACGTTTGCTGGCCGGCTTGCTGTTGCGCGTGAGTGAGCGGGTCGTCAACCAGCAGCTTCTTCTTGACGATGTGGTAGGCCGCCAGGGTCCATTCGCCACGGCCGTCCCAGAAGCGTTGCTTCAGGCCTGCCTCTGTCTGCTTTGCTTCCGTCAGGTCATAGTGCATCTGGCTCGGGCTGAGGCTGATCAGGTTGTTCACCCCGTCTTCGCTGGTGGAGTACTGGCCGTACAGCGACAGGTCGTCGCTGAGCGCATACACCAGCCCGATGCGCCAGTTGCCGCCTTGCAGGCTGTGATCGCTGCGGCTGCCATCGGCCAGGTTGTCGCGGTCGATGTGGTTCTGGTCGCGGCGCACCCCGGTAACCAACGACAGGCGTTCGCCCAGCTGCAGGTGGTTCTCGGCGAACAGGGCGAAGGTGTGGGTGGTGGACAGGGTTTGCGGGCGCAGTGGCGAGGCGCTGTGGAACCAGCCAGGCTGCGGCTGCCACGGGTCCATGTAGTCGCCGCCGATGTCGTTGTAGGGGGCGTTGCTGTCGACGTTGAAGCGTACCTTGTTGTACTCGGCACCGAGCAGGGTCTTGCTGGCCAGGCCAAACAGCGAGTGGTCGAAGGTGAACGTCTGGCGGTCGCCGAACTGCTCCTGGTTGTGCTTGATTTCCAGGTAGCTGCCGCGCTGCAGCCGCTGGTGATCGGCGTCCCAATCGTAGTTCTCGGCGTTGCGCCAGTGGCGTCGGCTGTTGATGTAGTACAGCTGGTTGCTGGCGCTGACATGGTCGTTCAGTGTCCAGTCGGTGGTCAGCCGGGTCCATTCGTCGTGGTACCGCTGCACATCGTTCTGCACGTTGTAGTTTTTCTTGCGCAGGCTGCTGCGGTAGTGGCCGTCGATCAGCGGGGTACCGTAATAGTTGGCAGGCTGCGCTTCGCCGCGGTCATGGGCAAGGGTGAAGCTGAGGTCGTCACTGGCATCGAAACGCAGTGCCGCGCTCAGGGCCAGGCTGCGTGAGGTGGTGCGGTCGACCCAGCCGTTGCCGGCCTGCTGGTTCAGGGTCAGGCGGTAGCTCAAGCGCTCGCTGAAGCTGCCACCGCTGTCCAGGCCAAGCTGCTGGCGGTCCCACGAGCCGTAGCCCAGGCGCAGGTGGTTTCGCACCTCGCCGGCGAACGGCTTTTTCGGGATCACGTTGACCACCGCGCCTGTAGCGCCTTCGCCATGCAGCACCGAGGCCGGGCCGCGGATCACCTCGATGCGCTCGACCATCCATGGATCGACCGGGAAGGTCTGGGTGCCAGCGCCGGTATACAGGCGTGCGCCGTCGAACAGCGTCATCACCGAGCTGTGCCCGGCAAAGCCACGGGCGGACAGGCCGGTGCCACCGTCGCCCGGCGAGCCAATGAAGGTGATGCCTGGCGAACGGGTCACCGCATCCTGCACGGTGAAGTTGTTGCGTTGCTGGATCTGTTCGGCGCTGATGCTGCTGGTGCTGGCGGGTGTTTCCAGCGCACTGAGGCCTAGACGCGAGCCGGCCTGGGTGGGTGTGCTCAGGTCGAGGGTGCGGTTGTCGAGGGTGTCGGTGATGGCCGTGGAGGGCAGGGCCAAGGGCTGCGGCCCGCGGTCATCAGCCAGGGCCGGCAGGGTGACGGCCAGGCAGGCCGCCAAAGGGTGAAGCTTGAACATACGGGACATGTCGTTCCACTGCTGCAGGAATGAATGGATCCCGGTGGAAAACACGCAAAGGCGAACCGTGCAGGCAGGCGCGCGCACGGATACCGGCCTGCGCCCGCCCACCGCGGGTTGCCAAGTGAAGCTCCAGGCCGGTCTCCGGGCTTGCGAGGGGCGTGAAACCTTCACCTTCCCATGCCAAGGCACAGTGGTATCTCGAAGGGTTCGCTCGCTTACCGTTGCGGGGGCAGCGCCGGACTTGTCGTGGTTAACACGACGCACCGGCTTCCCGTTTCACCCTGCGCGCGGCGGCGCAGGACACCTGAAACTGGGGCGCATATCACCACTGAAATGCTGGGGCGTCAAATGTTGGCGTGTAGTGATTTCGCATGAATACATGGCAGCGGCACGGTCAACCTGAAGGGCCGCACCAACCCGCATGCCGAGGTGACCTTGCTGATGAAACCCGCGAACGGGCCGGACGTGCACGCGAGGGTCAGCGCCCGCGCCTGCGCGACACCCGCGCCTCGATATTTTTGCGCCCGATCAGCAGCGGCGGCTTCTCCACCACCGGCTCATCGGCCAGCCACTTGTACATCACCAGGCAATCCACCAGCCCCAGGCGGGCATGGCGGTAGGCCTTGGGCAAGCGGCCGACGGTTTCGAAACCCAGCTTGTGCCACAGCGCCACCGCCACTTCATTGGTCGCCACTACCGAGTTGAACTGCAACGCCAGGAAACCCTCCTGGCGCGCCAGTTTCTGCGAGTGCTCGCACATCAGCCGGGCCACGCCGCGGCCGCGTGCCTGCTCGCAGACCATGTAGCCGCAATTGCCCACGTGTGCGCCGGGCCCGGCGGCATTGGCCTTGAGGTAGTACGACCCCAACAGTTGGCCATCTTCTTCGGCCAGCAGCGTGTGCAAGGGCAACTCTAGCCATAGCGAGCGGGCCTGTTCAAAGCCTAGGGCCGGGTCGAAAGCATAGGTTTCACGGCCCTGGACAATGGTCTGGAAGGTGGGCCAGAAGCGTTCGAAGTCTTCGGCCGTCATGGGGCGGATGTGGATCATGCGGGTTCCTGCGCGGGCTAAGCCGCCCAGTCTGCGGGGCGCGGCGCCGTCGCGCAAGGGCGGCGGCGCCGTTCGGGCTCAGCCGTTGGCCTTGCCCACTGCATCCATGGCCCGTGCCGAATAGACCAGCGCGGCTCCGGCGTTCATCGCCACGGCCACGCCGAGGGCCTCGGCAATTTCCTCACGGCTGGCACCGTGCTTGACCGCCTGTTGCGAATGCACGGCGATGCAGCCATCGCAGCGGGTGGTAACGGCCACGGCCAGGGAGATCAGCTCGCGGGTCTTCGCGTCCAGATGGTTGGTTTTGGCCCCGGCACCGCTGGCGGTCATGTAGCCGGCTACGGTGTCGGGTGACAGTTGCTTGAGATCGCCGATGCCGGCCATCAACTGCTTACGGTAGGCGTCCCAGTCCATCATGCTCATCGTCTTCACCTTGGGGTGGTTGCGAGTGGAGCTTTCAGGCTAGTCGAAGAGTGGCAGGTGTGAGGCTTGTACTTTGGGCGGAGCGCATGGCAATTGCGCCCATCCATCAGATGTAGATGAACACCAGTACCAACGCAGCAACCACGGCCCACTTCTCCAGGTAGTAGCGCATGCGGTTGCGTTTCTTCAGCGCCTTGCCGCGTTCGCGGATCTTGTAGATGCGGGTGAACAGGCGGTTGATCCCGCCGGTCTTGTCGCCAGCCGTGTTGGGCGCGGCGGCAGCGGCCATGACGTTGCGGCTGAACCAGCGGTTGAACGCGGTTGCCCAGCGGTACTTGAGCGGGCGCTCGACGTCGCAGAACAGGATGATGCGGTTGTGCTCGGTATTGTTGGCCGCGTAGTGGATATAGGTTTCGTCGAAGATCACACCTTCGCCATCACGCCACGAATATTTCTCGCCATCCACGTTGATGTAGCAACCGTCATCGTTCGGCGTGTCCAGGCCCAGGTGGTAGCGGTACGAACCCGCATACGGGTCACGGTGGCGCACCAGCTTGGCGCCCGGTGGCAGGGTGGCGAACATGGCTGCCTTGACCGTGCCGATGCCTTGCAGCAGTTCGGTGGTGCGTGGGCACAGGGCCATTGCCGACGGGTGGCTTTCGCCGTACCACTTCAGGTAAAAGCGCTTCCAGCCAGTCTTGAAGAACGAGTTGAAGCCAACGTCATCATAATTGTCGGACTTCTTGATTTCCCCAACCTGCAGCAACTGGCGGCCTTCCTCGCGAATTTCCTGCCAGTGGTCCTGCAGCGGTTTCAGTTCTGGGAAGGCCTCGACCGGCAGGTAAGGCTTGGCCGGGAGCCTGGAGAACAGGTACAGGAAGCTGTTGACCGGTGCCAGGAAACTGGAATGGTCGCCCAGCTGGCGAGTCAGCTTGTGGCGAACACGACCGCGCAGGTGAACATAGGCGATCGAGAGGATGAAGATGAGTACGAGTGCAATTTTCATGGACGTTTACTTGTCGAAAAATAGCCATGCGCCATGGCATAAGCCCGCCAGCATAAACAATCATGGGGGTAGTTTGTACTGATTGTTACGAAACGACGGGGCGACATTGGTGTAATGCCCGACAGTCGTGCGCAATCGTTTCATGTTCAGGAGTTTGTATGGTTCAGGATATCCGTCCCAGTGGCAGCCCCTTCAAGCGACTGTTCTTCGCCTTGCCGGTAAGCGATACCCAGCGCCGTGCCCTGGCCCAGTGGCGACGGGAGCTGAACCTGCGCAGTGGCAAGCCGGTGCCGGCCGCCAACTTCCATGTCACGCTGCTGTTCCTTGGTGATGTGGATGCCGCTCAGGTGCCAGCCATTTGCGCGGCAGTTGACCAGTTGACGCTGCTGGGGGCGGCGCCACGGTTGCTGCTCGACCGCTTGCAGGTGTGGCAGCGGGCCAATGCCTTGGTACTGGAGGCGCAGCAGATTCCACCGGCCCTTTTGCAACTGGTGTACGCCCTGCAGCAGGCGTTGCTGCCGCTGGGGGTGGAGGCGGCCAGCCGCGAATATCGCCCGCACCTGACGCTGTCCAGGGATTACCGCGGCCAGCCGCCAGAGGCCAGCAGTGCGCCAGCGTTTTTCCTCGGCGCCCGTCATTTCACCCTGTATGAATCGCGCAAGGGCGCTTACTGGCCGGTAGCGCAGTGGCCGCTTGCAGGCTGACTCCGGTGGCGATTTAGCTGCCCTGCCGGGCGGGGTTGAGGTGTCACGGCGCGAGGTAAGCGACGCCGATCGGGGCATGTGTCAAACCGGCAAGCTCTGGTACGGCAGTTCATCTCCAGGGCTGCGCTCGAACTGGCGCTTGTACTCGCGGCTGAACTGCGACGTGCTCTGGTAGCCCACCCGGTGCGCCGCCTGGGCGACACCCAAGCCTTCGCCGATCAGCATCTGCTGCGCCTTCAGCAACCGCAGGCGCTTGAGGTACTGCATCGGCGCCATGTCGGTGCAGCGCTTGAAGTGCTCGTGGAACGTTGAAACGCTCATGTTGGCGCGCGCGGCCAGGGTTTCCACACTCAGTGGCTCGCTGTAGTGCTCGCGCACGTGGGCGAGGGCAGCAGCGATGCGGGCGAAGTGCCCCTGTTGCTCCACCAACGCCCGCAACACGCCGGCTTGTGGGCCACGCAAGGCGGTGTACAGCACCTCGCGCACCCGCGCCGGCCCCAACACCTTGGCGTCCATCGGGTCATGCAGGCAGCGCAGCAACCGTTCCACGCTCTCGCGCATCGGTGCATCCAGTGCCGCCGAGGTCATCGATTGCGGGGTTTGCGCCTGGACTGCCGGGTCCGGCGCCAGGTCCATCTCCTGTACCAGTTCACCCAGCACGCCACGGTCGATATCCACCGCCACGCCCAACAGCGGCGCCTCGCGGGTAGCGAAGGTTTCGCACATGAACGGTACCGACAGCGCCTGCACCAGGTAATGCCCGGCACCATATTCCAGGGTCCGTGGCCCCAGGCGTGCCAGCTTGCTGCCCTGGGCCAGGATCATCAGGCTGGGTTCGTAGATTTGTGGGCTGCTGGCCACATAGTGGTCCCAGCTCAACACCTGCACCTGGGGCAGGTGCGTAGGGACGAAGCCGGGGCGGCTGGCGAGGCTTCGGATCAGCGCGCAAAGCGGCGCATTGGCATCGACATGGCGGGTCAGTTGCATGGAGCACCACGGGCAGAGAATCAGACAGCTTAATCATCGCAGATTGAAGGCGTGGCGTCAGATGGGGAAGGCATGTTCGGAGAATCAGGCATGCATGCCGGAGAATCCGCTGTGGGCGTAGCGTTGAACGGCGGGCAAAATGCGTCGCCTGAATCGTTTCACTTTACTGCGAGGTCCTGCATGTACACCGCCATCGGTTACGCCGCCCAAACCCCGACCAGCCCTCTGGCCCCCATGACCTTCGAGCGCCGCAGCCCGCGCCCGGACGATGTCGCCATCGAGATCCTGTACTGCGGTGTGTGCCACTCCGACATCCACCAGGCGCGCAATGAATGGGGCATTGCGGTGTACCCGCTGATGCCTGGCCACGAGATCATCGGCCGCGTCACCGCCACAGGCGACAAGGTTACCGCGCACAAGGTCGGTGACCTGGTGGGCGTCGGCTGCATGGTCGACTCCTGCCGCCACTGTGAGGCGTGCGCCAAGGACCTGGAGCAATACTGCCTGGAAGGCCCGACCATGACCTATGCCACCCCGGACCGCGTGGATGGCAGCAATACCATGGGCGGTTACTCCAGCAGCATCGTGGTCAGCGAGCACTTCGTGGTGCGCATACCGGCCGGCATGGACCTGCCCAGCGCTGCGCCAATCCTGTGTGCCGGCATCACCACCTATTCGCCGCTCAAGCATCACGGCGTTGGCCCTGGCCACAAGGTCGGCATCCTTGGCATGGGCGGCCTCGGCCACATGGGCATCAAGCTGGCCAAGGCGCTGGGCGCGGAAGTGACCCTGTTCACCCGCTCCCAGGCCAAGGCCGAGGAAGCCCGGCGCCAGGGTGCCGACCATGTGATCGTGTCCACCGATGCCGAGCAGATGCGTGCTGCGGCCGACCGTTTCGATTTCCTGCTCGACACCATTCCGGTCCAACACGACCTCAACCCGTACCTGGAAACCCTGAAGTTCGATGGCGTGCACATCCTGGTCGGCCTGATCGAACCGATCGACCCGGCAGTGCATGCGGCCAACCTGGTATTGAAGCGCCGGGTGCTGGCGGGATCGTTGATCGGCGGTATTGCCGAAACCCAGGAAGTACTGGATTTCTGTGCAGCGCACGACATTCGTTGCGATATCGAGATGCTGGATATCCGCAACATCAACCAGGCCTATGAGCGCATGATTGCCGGGGATGTGAAGTACCGGTTCGTGATCGACATGGCTACTTTGCAGGGCTGATCGGCGGTTGCCTGGGCTGGCCCTGGCGTGGGCCAGCCAGCGAAGAAGCCGGTTGGGGCAATGTGAATGCCCAATCTGTCACCAGGCCAGTGCCTTGTCCCAGCCCTTCCAGAACAACCAGCGGCGCACCTCGCCGTGCGCCCCGGTTCCGATCTGCCACGCAGGCCGCCCGCTGTCCAGGGCGATCACCGACACAATTCCCGCATGGCTCGCTGCCACCAGCGTGTGCCCGTCGGCACTGATGTCCATGGCACTGATGGTCGACCCCAGGTAGTGCTGCCAATGCTCCTTGCCATCTTCGCCAAAGGCCCGCAGGTAGCCATAGGCATCCCCCACGATGTACTCGCCAGCGCGTGCTACCCCGGCATACACGCGGGCGCCATCCTGCACCAGCGGGGTACGCGGATCCTGGCTGTAGTAGTCGGTTTTCAACCCGGGCAGATCGACCACCCGGACCGCCAGCGTGGCACCGCTGTAGAAGTGGCAGGCATTGAGAATCACCTGGTCACCGGCACGGTTGAACAGCGCAAAGTGCGGGTATTCGCTGCCGGGGCCGACCTCTGCCACAAGCCGGAGCTGGTCGTCCAGCACCAGGTGGCGGCTGCCTTGCTCGCCGACCACGATCAAGCGGCCATCTGCCGACACCCTGCCATGCTCCATGCTCAGCCCCAGGCTGATGTCTTCCGGCTCGGTGCCTTCAGCCAATGCGTCGAGTACCCGTGCCTGGTGCGGCAGCAGGCGTGTTGCCCCCGCGCTGGCCAACACGAAGATGCCTTGGGCACTCACCAGCAGCACGCGCTGGCCATCCGGAAAGGGAATCAGTGCGGTCGGGGTGGGTGGCAGGTCGAACGGTTCGAACGGGTAACCGGCCGGCAACCCCTCCAACCCTGTCGGCCAAGCCAGGCGCTGCACTTGTGGGCCACCCCAGCCATCGGTCACGCGCACGCCCTCGGCATTGGCCAGGGCAAAGTAGCGGCGGGCCGGGCAGCGGCCGAAGTGCTCGATGCCGATTACCGGGGTCACCCCGTGGCGATCGATACGTACCACTTGGCCTTTGTCGTAAGGCATGCCAATGCGGGCCATCAGGCTGCCGTCGTCCAGCAGCAGGACATTGCCGATGCCCTGGCCGTGTTCATCGAGCAACGGCAGCAGAGGTTGGTGAGCCGGTGGCCAGGCTTCGCGAAAGGCCAGGCGCTGTTGCTCATCGACGCCAGCGCGGTTGGCTTCCTGCAGGGCTGCCAGCCAGGCTTCGAGCAGGTGCTCGGTGGTTGGCACCTGAGGTTCTGCAAGGTTGTCCCAGCCTTGCGTACGGCCCTGTGCGACATAGTCGTTGACGGCCAGGGCGTAGGCGGTGACCGCCTGTTGCCACTGCTGCTGGGGGTGCTGCTTGTCCATGAGCGGATCGGGCTCCTTGTTGCACACGCGTTTCACACAAAACGCGCATGGTACTCCTTCTGCCCGAGTTGCGGTTGTGAGGCCCCGGCTTGACGCGTACCATGCCGGGCATTCCTATTTATAACAAAGCGTACGTCGGCAGCCCGCCAGTGGGCGGCTGGCGTGCGATCTGTTGCCTTGTCTGCGGAGAAGCCTTTTTCACCCATGAACGGACCCATCCCCACCCACCTGCCGCCCGCGACGGGCAGCGGCAGCTGGCTAAGCGTCATTGCCCTGGCCCTGGCTGCCTTCATCTTCAACACCACCGAGTTCGTCCCGGTGGCGTTGCTCAGCGACATTGGCCGGAGCTTCGACATGAGCACCGCCCAGGTTGGCCTGATGCTGACCATCTATGCCTGGGTAGTGGCATTGGCCTCGCTGCCGATGATGCTGCTGACGCGCAACATCGAACGGCGGCGTCTGTTGCTATTCGTGTTTTTAGTGTTCATCGTCAGTCACATGCTGTCGTGGCTGTCGCAGAGCTTTGCCATGCTGCTGGTCAGCCGTATCGGCATTGCCCTGGCGCATGCGGTGTTCTGGGCCATCACTGCCTCGCTGGCGGTGCGCGTTGCGCCGCCAGGCCAGCAGGCCAAGGCGCTGGGCCTGCTAGCCACCGGTACTACCCTGGCCATGGTCCTGGGCATCCCGCTGGGCCGTGTGGTGGGCGAGGCACTGGGCTGGCGTATCACTTTCCTGAGCATAGCCGGGGTAGCGTTGGCCACCATGCTGTGCCTGATGAGGTCGCTGCCGCTGTTGCCCAGCCAGAACTCCGGTTCGTTGCGCAGCTTGCCGATCCTGTTCAAGCGCCCGGCGCTGGTCATTACCTATGTGCTGGTGACGCTGGTGATTACCGCGCAGTTCACCGCATACAGCTACATCGAGCCGTTCGCCCTGCACGTAGCGCAAATTGGCGGTGACCGCACCACGTTACTGCTGTTGCTGTTCGGGGGTGCCGGGGTGTTTGGTTCGCTGCTGTTCAGCCGCTACAGCGACCGCTTCCCGCATGGCTTCCTGGTGGGCTCGATCGGTGTGCTGGCGGCATGCCTTTTGCTGCTGTTGCCGCTGTCGGGCAACTTTTATGTGTTCGCTGTGCTGAGCATGTTCTGGGGTGTGGCGATACTCAGTTTCAGCCTGTCGTTGCAGTCGAAGACGCTGAAACTGGCATCCGACGCCACCGATGTGGCCATGGCGCTGTTCTCCGGCATCTACAACATCGGCATTGGTGGTGGTGCGTTGCTGGGCAGCATTGTCAGCAGCCAGATGAACGTGGCGAACATCGGGCTGGTGGGCGGTGGCGTGGCGGTGGTCGGGTTGCTGCTGGCTGTGGCCAGTACCCGTCGCTTTCGTGAGGCGCTGTCGCACTGACCTCAATCCCAGGCGCACTTTCAGGGTGGGGCCTCAAGCCTGCGGGGTATCTGGGGGAGCGGGCCTGTCCCGAAGCATCCAACACGGTGCATGGCACGGGCTGCGCCCGTGTTCGCGGGACAAGCCCGCTCCCACAGGGGATTGCGCTAGATTCTGGAAATTGAGCAAGCCAGTTGTTTCCCTAGGTACTGCATCAGCCTCAAGCCTGCGGGGTACCTGTGGGAGCGGGCTTGCCCCGCGAAGCAT